>DASQXT010000069.1:0-3703 GCA_035639575.1 Geodermatophilus sp. | reverse complement strand
CCGCCGGTCCGGACGACCGCCGTCACGTCATGTCGACCGCGATCTTCAGCTGCCCCGGCCGCGGGGTGATCGCCGCCTCGAAGGCCGCCTGCACGTCGGCGACGGGGTGGACGTGGCTGACGTAGCGGTCCCGCAGGCCGGGGTGTGCCGCCAGGTGGCTGCCGGCGTCCGCCAGCACCCGGCGCCGCTCCAGGGTGACGCCCGACCGCAGGGTCAGGTTCTTGCGGAGGAAGGTCATCATGTCGAACGGGTAGACCGGGTCGTCCGGGACGCCGAAGTAGAAGACCTGACCGCCGGGCGCCACGGCGTCCAGTGCCGGCTGCAGCGTCGAGACCTGGTGGCCCACCGCCTCGACCACCACGGACGGCCGGTCGGCGTCGGCCAGCCGGCCCGCCCACCGCTCGGCCCGGGCGGTGACCACCTCGTCGACGCCGAAGGCGGACGCGACGTCGGTGCGGTCCACCGGGTCCACGCCGGTCACCCGAGCCGCGCCGCGGGTCTTGAGGACGTGGCTGAACAGCAGGCCGATCGGGCCCTGTCCGATCACCCCGACGCTCTGCCCCGCGATGTCGCCGAGCTGCTCGACGGCGTAGAGCACGCAGGCCAGGGGCTGCAGCATCACCGCTGTGGTGGCCGGCAGGCCGGTGTCGTAGCGGGCGAGGCCGTCGCCGTCGGTGACCACGAGCTCGGCGAGGCCGTCGAACAGCGACGCCCAGCCCACGACGAGGTCACCGGGGGAGTGGTCGGGGTGCCTGCTGGCGACGACCTCCCCGACGATCTCGTGCATCGGGAAGCCCGGCGCCCGCGTGGCCCCCCAGCCGTCCTCGGCGGCCGGGTGCGGCCACACGCCACCGCGGAAGTTGGGCAGGTCGCTGCCGCAGATGGCGCCGGCGCGGGTGGCCAGCAGCACGTGCCCCGGCGGCAGGTCCGCGGGGTCCGGGGCCCGGACCTCGACCTGCTCGAACCGGAAGGGGCCACTGAGCGTCTGTGCCCACATGGGTTCTCCGTCCTGCTGGTGTGCCCCTCAGCCTGCCGGGTCGCCCACCGCGGGGCTCCCTGGCGGGTCCGGGCAGAACACGTCGAGGGCCGGCCGTGCTCACCTCAGGCCAGCACCTCGTGGGCGCTGGCCGCCTCCCACCGGCGCATGCGCTCGACGGCGGCCGGACCGAGCCGGTCGAGGACGGCGTCCACCAGCAGCTCGGTGAGCACGAACGCGGCCGCGGCGGAGTCGAAGGCGCCCGTGGACCGCACCGCGGTGGGCAGGACGACCTCGGCCGCCTGCGCGACAGGGGAGAGCCACTCGTCGGTGATGCACACGATGTGCGCCCCGGCGTCGGCCAGCTCGGTCGCGCGCCGCACCGTCGACGTCTGGTACCGCCGCAGGTCGTAGACGACGAGGACGTCCCGCCGGTCGGCGTCGATCACGTCCGCCGCGTCGATCGTGTGCCCGTCGTCCGGTGCCGACACGTTCGTGCGGATCTGTCGCAGGTGCCGCGTGAGGTAGCCGGCCAGGTAGCCGGAGAACCGGCCACCCACGGCCCTGATCCGCATCCGGGGGTCGGCCAGGAGGGTGACCGCGGCGTCCAGTTCGGCCCGGGGGATGGCGGTCAGGGACTGCGTGATCGAGGCCGTCGCGACCTGGACCCCGCGGTCGAGCCAGTGCCCCTCGGCACGGTCGGCGCGGCTGCCCTCGTACAGCGACAGGGGGGACGCCACGCGTTCGGAGAGCTCGTCGAGCAACGCCTGCTGGAGGGCGGGGAACCCCGAGTGGCCGAGGCTGCGGGCGAAGCGGACGACCGTCGGCCGGCTCACCCCGGCGGCCGCCGCGAGCTCTGCGCTGGTGCCGAGCGCCGCCCGCGGGTAGTCGGCGAGCAGGACCCGCGCGACGCGCCGTTCCTGGGGGCTGAAGGACGACAGGTCCGCCTTCAGGGCGTCACCGATCGACACCGGGTTCCTGTCCGGAGGTCACGATCCGGGGGTCGAGCACCTCGACCTCGCGGGAGGCCAGGTCGACGGCCAGGACGCTGTCGCTCGGGACCGGCGTCCACCCCTCGTCCGGCAGACCGCTGGAGATCACGTGCACCGCGGTGGGGGAGACCCGGTACGCCATGTCGAAGTACGCGGCGGCGTGCCCGTGGGGCATGGCGTCGTCGGACCCGAACAGCTCGCGGAGGTCGTCGAGCGGGGTCGCGGCCTGGCTGTTGACGTGCACTGCGTACAGGTGCGTCGGGGTCAGGAAGAGCGCGTTGAGACTGGCCTCGGGGAAGGTCTGGTGCAGCAGCCCGACCGCGTGCAGCAGGCCGGCCCGCTCGTCGCCGTCGGCCTCGATGCACTGCAGGACGAGACGGAAGTAGCGCTCGCTGTCGGTGGTGCCCCGCAGCCGGGCCCGGCCGGCCGCCGACAGCAGGCCCTCCAGCGTCTCGATCGGCGAGATGCTGCCGTTGTGCGCCAGCGCGGAGGTGCCGTCGCTGAACGGGTGGGTGTTGGTGGGCTGGACGGCGAGTCCGTCCGTGGCCCAGCGCAGGTGCACCAGCCCGGCCGAGCCCAGCGCCCGCCCGGCCAGCTCGGCGTAGGCCGGGTCGTCGGCGGCCGACATGGGGGAGGTGGCGGTCTCGATGCCGGTGCCGCCCGGCCGGGACCACGCCATCCCCCAGCCGTCCCCGTGCAGGGCGGACAGCGAGGTGAAGGTCTGGAACCCCTCGGCGCCGAGGCCCTCCACCGCGGACTCCGGCGCCTCGGACACGTACCCCAGCAACCGACACACGTCGACAACACCCCTTCTCAAGGCCGTTCGCGGGCCGGTATAAAGGCGCGGCCGTGTAACGAACGTTACATCGGCATGGAGAATCGCCCTCACGAAACGGACGCGTCAAGTGCCAGTGGTCCCTCCGGCCGAGTCGTCGGTCCACCGCCGTGACACCGACCGCCGCGACATCGAGGCGCACGCCGAGCGGCTGCGGGAGGCCGGCCTGCGCACCCTGACCGGTGTCGTGAGCGACAGCGGCGGGGTCCTCCGGGCCAAGACCGTCCCGGCGCGGCGGATCGAGTCCTTCGCCCGGTCGGGGATGGGCGCCTCGTTGACGTGGCCGGTCTTCTGCGTCGACAACGGCATCGCGATGACCCCCGAGGTCGGCGTGGTCGGGGACCTGCGGCTGACCGCGGACCTCGAGCGGGCGGTCGTGCTCGACTCCGGGTTCGGCTGGGCCCCCGCGGACGTGCGGGACCAGGACGGCGAGCTGTCCCCGTACTGCTGGCGCAGCGTCGCCCGGCGCCAGGTCGACCGGCTGGCGGCGCTCGGCCTCGCGGCCCTGGTCGGCAACGAGCTGGAGTTCGGCCTGCTGGACGAGGCCGGGCGACCGCTGGGGGAGCGCGACGGCTGGCCCTGCTACGGCGCCGGCGTGTACAGCGGGCTCAGCGGGTTCGCCGCGGACGTGTGCGAGCGGCTGGACGCCGCCGGTGTCCCGGTCGAGCAGATCCACGCCGAGTACGGGCTCGGGCAGTTCGAGCTGTCCCTGCCACCGCGCGACCCGGTCCGCGCCGCCGACGACGTGCTCCTCGCCCGGGCCGTCCTCGGCCGGGTCGCCCGGGAGCACGGGCTCCGGGTCACCTTCTCCCCGGTGCCCTTCGCCGGCGGCTCGGGCAACGGCGCCCACATGCACGTCTCCCTCACCCGGGACGGCGTCCCGCTGTTCACCGGCGGTCC
>DASQXT010000068.1:0-6134 GCA_035639575.1 Geodermatophilus sp. | reverse complement strand
CTCAGGCTGAGAGCTCTGTTCATCTTCGGCCCGGAGCGGCTGCCCACCATGGCCCGGGACGCTGCCCGTGGGCTGAAGCGGCTGCGTGTGGTGATCGAGAGCGTCCGGGCTCAGGTTGGCGACGAGCTGGGGGAGGACTTCGCCGAGCTGCGCGACCTGGATCTGCGCCGGTACCACCCGCGGGCCGTCATCTCCCACCAGCTCTTCGGTGAGGATGTCCCGAGCCGGGCGCACGGCTCGACGAACGGCACCATCGCGGGCCACCCCCGCTCGTCGCCGTCTGCTGAGGCGCCGGCTCTCGCTCGAGGTGACCGGGTGCGGCACACGCGCTGCCACCACCGTTCGACCGCGACGCGACGGGAGACGGTCGCCGAGGGGCCCTTCGCGGTGAGGGCCGTGGAGAAGTGGGGCACGTGGGGGAAGATGAACGCGGTATCGGACTCTCGTCGGAAGGGGAGGGTTCATGGAGGCCCTGACTCCGTGGCATCTCGCCCTGATCCTGCTGGCCTTCGTGCTGCTGTTCGGTTACAAGCGGCTGCCGGAGGCCAGCCGTTCCGTGGGACGGTCGCTGCGGATCTTCAAGTCGGAGATGCGGGAGATGTCCGACGGCGGTCACTCCGGTGCGGGGCAGGTCGAGGAGGGCGCCGGCCCCTCTCCGCTCGCCGGTCCGTCGGTTGAGGAGCTGGAGCAGCAGGCTCGAGAGGCGGAAGCGGAGGCCGCGGCCCTCCGGGCGCGGGCTCGCACGCGTAGGACCGGACCCTGACTGCCGTTCGTCGGCTACTGGAACGGTTCGTACCCTTGTACCGCCGCGACTCACAGGAGCACCACAGGTCCACGTGGCATCACTGAGGTCCGGTGCGCTCGGCCGTGGGCACCGCTGGATCACGAGTGTGACGGCGTCTGCCTCAGCTTCCTCCCGGGCACGCATCCCCCGGGCACGCAGCGAGCACATCCGCCGGTGGGCGGAATCGGGAGGCAGACAGTGCGCCGGGACGCCGGACCGCGGGAAGGGGCCGGTTCAGCGACCACGATGCCGAGTGCCCGACGGCGCCGGCGCGTGGCGGTGCTCGCGCAGACGCTGCTGGCCGTGGTCTCGGTGGTCGTCCTGACCCTCACCGGCTACACCTGGGTGCAGTACCGGTCACTGGACGCCGGCCTGTTCCGGTCAGGCGCGCCGGACGGCCGGCCGGCGTCGGCCCACGGGGACACGAACCTGCTGCTCATGGGGTTGGACAGCCGGCTGGACGAGCGGGTCAACGACCCGTAGCAGCACGGAGGAGAGTTCGTGGTAACCGATGGCAAGGGCATCCGCCGACGGGACCTCCTCGTCGCCGCGGCCGGGATCGCGCTGGCCGGATGCACTCGTTCGGCGGACGGCCGGCTGGGCGCGCCGAGCAGCAGCGCGCCGCCCTCCGCGGCGGCTCCAGAGTCCGGCGCGGTGCCGTCCTCGAGCGCACCTCCCACGGCAGGGACGCCGCAGGAGATCCTGGCCCGCTCGAGGGTGCCGGTGCTGTGCTTCCACCAGCTGCGCGACTTCCGTCCCGACGACAGCGCCTACGCGCGCACGATGATCACGCCGCCGTCGGTGTTCACCGCCCAGCTGCAGGCGCTGCGCGACGGCGGATGCACCCCGGTCACCGCTACCGCGCTCGTCGACCACCTGCAGTTCGGCGTCGACCTGCCTCCGCAGCCGGTGCTGCTCACCTTCGACGACGGATCAGCCACCCACCACTCGGTGGCGCTGCCCGTCCTCGGCCAGTTCGGCTTCTCGGCGACCTTCTTCCCCATGACCGTCGTGCTGAACAAGCCGAACTGGCTCAGCGACGACCAGCTCCGCGAGCTCGACCGGGCCGGCATGACCATCGGCGCCCACACCTGGGACCACCAGCGGATGGACCGGCTGGCCGCGGATCAGTGGACGACCGAGGTGGACCGGCCCAAGGCGCAGTTGGCCGAGATCCTCGGCCATCCGATCGACCTGATGGCGTATCCCTACGGCGTGTGGTCGCAGGAGTCGCTGGCGCACGTCAGCGCTGCGGGTTACAGAGCTGCCTTCCAGCTCTCCGACGCCCAGGATTCGGCCCAGCCGCTGTTGACCATCCGCCGCATCATGCCCCCGCCCACCTGGGATGGCCCCATCCTGCTGCGCCACGTCCGATCCGACTTCTGAGCGCGGGCGTCCTGGATCCACGCACCGGCGGCCGAGCAGCGGCACGGGCTGGAGCCGACGACGAACCGTCCTGGATCTGGTGGAGGCTCTGCCCTGGCCCGCGGATGCAGGTGTCACTGGCGTATCCCGTCATCGGGCTCGACCCCGTGTGTGGCAGTCCACGTCGGGATCACGTCCCCGGTGCTGCTTCTGCCACCACCTGGCGATGGAGGCTCAGGGGTGTCGGGCACCACCCGGATGCGGCTGAGCCTCCCGTCTCGGACCTCGTGGACCGCCTGCCCGACGTAGCTGACCCGCCGGCTGGTACCGGGCTGCCCGAGCAGCTCCCTCCGGTGGGTGGCGGAGAACCGGAGCCCCGCCCAGACCTGGGATCTGACCACCGCGACCTCGTCGAGCGCCACGGCGAGGTCCGGCATCGAGACCTGTGCTGCCGCGGCGTAGGCCAGGAAGTCCTCGGCGCCTTGGCTCTCGCTGCCGAGGGACCCGCCACCGGAAGTCCGCGGTCAGCATCTCCCGGGCGGTCATGTCCCGTTCGTCGAACACCCGCCGCCCGAAGCGGCGGACGAGCGCCTCCGGCCGCTCGCTCGACGCCGCTGCCGCCATGGCCGAACCATCTCCTCCCCAGCACCGTCCCGCCGCGCTGGGGCAGACTGTGCGGCGTCGAGTGCCACGAGCGTTGGGGGCCGGATGGAGCACCGGACGGGCCTGACCCCTCGCGTCCAGGAATTGGTGCCCCGGTACGAACGCTTCCTCGCCGAGGAAGTGGCTCCGCTGGAGACCGAACTCCGACGGCAGGACGTCGGCAGCCCGTGGGCGCCGACCCTGGACGACCAGGGGCGGATGAACCCAACGGTCTGGGCGGCGCGGCGGGCGGTGCAGCGACGCTCCGCCGCCGCGGGCCTGTTCACACCGCACATGCCCAGCGACGTCGGGGGACTCGGGCTGACCCGCGTCGAGACGATGCACGTCGAGGAGTTCGTCTACCGTCGGGCGGGCCTCGGCCTGGGCCTCGCCGCGCTGGCGTGGACGGAGGGCCCCGGCCCCAACCTGGTCCACCTGTCCGACGAGGGACGTCGCCGCTTCCTCGAGCCGCTCATGCGTGCGGAGGGGACGTGCGCGTTCGCCAACACCGAGCCCGGCGCCGGCTCCGACATGCTGTCCATGACGACCCGGGCCGAACGGGACGGCGACAGCTGGGTGATCACCGGGACCAAGGGCTGGATCACCAATGCCCACTTCTGCGACGTCGTGCAGGTCGTGGCGGTCACCGACCCCGGTGCCGGCAGCCACTCCTTGACGATGTTCATGGTCGAAGCCGACCGGGATGGCTTCCGGCGCGGCGCCGACTACCCGACCATGCTCGACGACGGGTTGACCGGTCAGCTGGTCCTCGACGGGGTCCGTGTACCCGACGAGAACCGGATCGGTGAGGTCGGCCAAGGGCTGGCGCTGGCGCTCACGTGGATCAATTGGCGGAGGATGTGCCGCGGCGGCATGTGCGCCGGCTGGGGACGGTGGCTGGTCGACCGCGCAGTGGCGCGGGCCAGGTCCCGCCGATCAGGCGGGGCACCGATCGGCGAGCTCCAGGCCGTGCAGCACATGCTGGCCGACATGGACGCCGACGTGTACGCCGCTCGGGCGACGTCCCTGCAGGCGCAGGCCGAGCTGGATGCGCTCGGGCCGTTCGAGATCCCCCTGCATCCGGACGCCATCCGGCTGATCAGCCTGATTGCGCTGGTCAACGACGAGGCGTTCTTCCGGGTCGCCGACCGGGCCGTGCAGGTGCACGGCGCCAGTGGGCTGACCCGCAACGGGGTGGAGGAGAAGCTCTTCCGGATCGCCCGCAACCTGCGCATCCCTGCCGGCACGGTGGAGATCCAGCGCAACGCGATCGCCCGCGCACTGCTGAGATGACCGGTTCGCCCCCGGCGACGTCGCTGGCCTGCGTCACCGGTCGCTTCCAGCCGGTCCACGCCGACCACCTGCGGCTGTTCCGGCTCGCTCTGGCGGCATCCGATCGGCTGGTCGTCGCGGTCACCAATCCCGACCCCGGCACTCTCCGAGCCGAACCGGCCAGCTCGCACCGCCACCTCGGCGAGGCGAATCCGTTCACCTACTTCGAGCGCCTCGAGCTGCTCACCGCGGCGCTCGGCTCGGACGAGGGTGCCGGCTCGGACATGGCCGAGCGGGTGCGGATCGTGCCCTTGGACCTGGGTCGGCCCGAGCACTGGCCCCACTACGTGCCGCTCTCGGCGGTGCAGTACGTCGGGGTGTACGGGCCGTGGGAGCGGGAGAAGGTCCGTCGTCTGGCGGCCGGCGGCTACCGGGTCGTCGAGATACCGGGCGACCGGCGCAGCCGGCGGACCTCGACGGCGATCCGGGAGGCGCTCAGGGCGGGGAAGGGGTGGGAACCCCTGGTGCCGGCCACCACGGTCGAGCCGCTGCGCGAGCTGCTCGCCCGCCGACAGGCGGCCGGGCTGGCGCTGTGAGCCCTGTCCGGTGGGAACCGCGACGAGCAGCGGCGCGGCGGTGAGGCGGCCCGGATACGGGGCGAGCCAGCCTCCCCTCCAGGACGACCGGCTCCCGGTGGTGCTGCTCATCCTCGACGGGCTCGGGGACCGTCCGGTGCCGGAGCTCGGAGGGCGCACCCCGGCGGAGGCGGCGCACACCCCCATCCTCGATGAGCTGGTGCGTCTCGGGGCAAGCGGCTGGCACGTCCCGTTCGGCTGGGGTCGGGCGCCGTCGTCGGAGCTCAGCCACTGGGCGCTGTTCGGCTACGGGGAGCACCCGTTCCCCGGGCGGGCGGTCCTGGAAGGGCTCGGCGCAGGAGTCGAGGTCCCGTACGGAGTGGCGGCGGTGCACGGCGCCCTGCGCACCTCCACGGTGGACGGCGACCTGGTGCGGGTGACCGGGCGGGCAGCGGCTGGCGACGGTGATGACGCGGCGCGATTGATCGCCGAGCTGGCGTTGACGGCCGCAGAGCACTCGGTCCTGCTCCACCCGCTTCCCACGCCCGGCGAGGTGCTGCTCCTGCTGCCCCGGCACGCCCACGGCGACGTCAGCGATTCCGACCCGTTCTTCGAACAGCTGCATCCGTGGCTGCGTCCGCTGGCAAGCGCACCGGAAGCCGAGCCCCTCGCCGCTGACCTCCGCTCGTTCCTGCTCCAGGCGCGGGCGGTGCTGACGGCGTCCGAGGCGAACGCGGCACGGTCACGTCGCGGGCTGCCGGCCTTGGACCTGCTGACCACGAAGTGGGCCGGAGTGCGTCGGCCCCTGCCCCCCTTCGCGCAGGTAGCCGGCGTACCCGGCGGGGCGGTGATCAGCAGCGGGCTCTACCGGGGGTTCGCCCGGCTGCTCGGCCTGGCTCGCCGGGAGTTGCCCTCAGTCAACGACCTGACCCGCGAGATGACCGACCGCGTTGCCGCCGGGATCGAGCTGCTCGGTGAGGGTGCAGCGTTCGTCCACGTGCACACCAAGGCGCCGGACGAGGCCGGGCACAGCAAGCAGCCGTATGCCAAGCGTGATGCGCTCGAGGCGATCGACGCCGGGCTGGCGCCGCTCCTCGACCTGGCCGGCGCCGCCGTCGTCGCTGTCACCGGGGACCACGCGACGCCCTCGACGGGCGGGGTCCTGCACACCGGTGACCCTTCCCCGTTCGTCGTCGCCGGGGGAGCGGTGCGGGCCGACGGGGTGAGCCACTTCGGTGAGGCGTCCACCCGGCACGGCGATCTCGGGATCCTCCGGGCCGTCGACGTGTTGCCGCTGCTGTTCAGCGCAGCCAACCGGCCGGCCTTTCTCGGCCATCGCACCTCTGCACTGCGAAGCTGGGCGCTCCCCGACGACCCGGACCCCTTCCGCCTGCGCCCGGGTGAGGAACCCGGAGGTGCGCCCGTCCTCGAGCAGGAGCCCCCTGACCGCACACTCGACGGCGGCCACGGACGGGGACTGCCGCCGACCTGCTGAC
>DASQXT010000067.1:0-8319 GCA_035639575.1 Geodermatophilus sp. | reverse complement strand
CTACCAGGACGTCGTCCGGGTGTCGGCGGGCGGTGAGACGACGGTGCGCATCCCCTTCGAGGACTTCGACGGCCGCACCGTCTTCCACTGCCACATCAACGACCACGAGGACGCCGGGATGATGGCCGTGGTCGAGGCCCGGACCGGCTGACCTCAGCGGCCCCTGAGCGGGACCGGGGGCGTCAGCGGGCGGACGCCCCCGGTCACAGCACCGCGGTCGAGGCCGTCGAGGGGGTGCCGACCCAGCGGCCCCACACCGGGGCGACGGTGTACTGCACGCTGCCCAGGTTCAGCGTCGTGCTGTCGGTGCAGGTCTGGGTGGCCGCGCCGGGGTCGGCGGGGACGTAGACGCCGGAGACACCGTCGGACACCGCGCCCCTGCAACTGCCGGTGTCCATGGGGGCGTTGCTGAGGGTGGCGGTCCGCTTCAGCACGTACCCGGTCGCCGGCCGGCCCCCGAACGGCCGCACCGTGGGCCAGGTGACCGTGAAGGTGCGCACCGCCGGGTAGATGCCCGCAGCGCTCACCGACGGCGCGGTGCTGCCGGCCGGCATGTGGGCGGCCTGGCCGGGGAGCACCGCCGCGCCGGTGACGGCCCAGGCCGCGGACGCCTCCGGGGGAGGACCGAGCAGGCCGGCCGCGAGCACGAGCAGCACGGGGACGGCGAGCAGGCGGTCGCGCACGACGGGCCGGGCGGAGGTCAGGCGGGGGTCAGGCGGAGGCGCCGGTGACCGTGACGGAGACGCTGAAGGTTGCGCCCTGACAGCCGTCCTCGGCCGTCGGGATCATGTAGAGCGCGCCCGGGACGGTCACCGGGGTGGGCGCGGAGTTCGCCGCCAGGGTCACGGGTGGGGTGAGCGGAACCGGCGCGGTCGTGGTGGGCAGCACGTTGCCGGCGGCGCAGGTCCGGCCGCCCACCGGGCTCGCCGTCACCGAGCCGACGGTGGCCGAGGTGATCGTCACCGGGAACGGGTTGGGGTTGGTCACCGTGGCGGCGACCGACCCGACGGTGCCGGAGCCGTAGCCCGTCGCCGGCGTCGAGTCCGCGGGCAGCGGGTACAGCGCACCGACCGGGCTGCCGGCGCCCACGAGGAGCCCGGTGACGCTCGCGGCCCGCGCGGAGCCCTGGCCGGTCCCGGTGGCGGTCCAGGACGCGACGGCGACCCCGCCGCCGGTCAGCAGCAGGGTGACGCCGAGGACGACCCCCACCCGCCGGCGCAGCCTGGTCCACATCGTGGTCTCCGTCCCCCGCCGTCGGATCTGTCGTGCACGACCATCGGCCGCGCGACCCACCTTGTTGAGACGAACGTGCCCTGGGCCTCACCCGGGAGGGGCGGGACGTGACCACCGTGACGATTGAGGCGGTGCTGTGGCCACCTGCACAGCCGTACGGACGGCGGGACGCGGCGCGAGCTGCAACCGTGGACGTGGGTGCCCGAGGTCGTGTGCTCTCCCCGCCCCTCGAGCGGCCACCCCCGGTGGTGGCCCGCGTCTCCCTCCTGCGAGGTCCCCGTGCCCCTCTCCCCGCTGCTCTCGCGTGCCCGCACCCCGGTGCCGGCACCGGTCGCCCTCCCGCCGTCCCGGCTGCAGGCCGCCGTCGCCGCCGTCTTCGCCCTGGACGGCGCCGTCTTCGGCAGCTGGGCCGCCCGCGTCCCCGACGTCGCCGCCGCCGTGGGTGTCGGCCACAGCGCCCTCGGTGTCGCGCTGCTCTGCCTGTCCATCGGCGCGCTCGCGGCGATGCAGGTCACCGGCGCGCTGTGCGCCCGGCTCGGCGCCGGCGTCGTGGCCACCGCCGGGTCGCTGCTGCTCTGCGTGTCCGTGGTGCTGCCCGGCCTGGCGACGTCGATGCCCGGGCTGTGTGCCGCGCTGCTCGTCTTCGGCGCCGCCACGGGCGCCGTCAACGTGTCGGCCAACGCCGTCGGCGTCAGCGTCGAGCGCCGGCTCGGCCGGCCGCTGCTGTCCGGCCTGCACGCCGGCTTCAGCTTCGGCGGCCTGGCCGGCGCGCTGCTCGGCGGGCTGCTGGCCACGGTCGCCGGCGTCGCCGCCCACCTGGTGCTCATCGGTGCCCTCGGCCTGCTGGTGACCGCCTGGGCCGGGCGGGCGCTCGTCGGTGCGGACGGCCCGCGGTCCGCGGTGCCCGGTCCCGCCGCGGAGGAGGGCCGGTCGCGGCCCACCGCGGTGCTCGTCGTCCTCGGGGCCGTCGCCGGCTGCACCGCCTTCGGTGAGGGCGCGCTCTCCGACTGGGGCGCGCTGCACCTGCGCGAGCAGCTCGGCGCGACGACGGCGCTGGCCGCCGCCGGGTACGCCGGGTTCTCCCTCGCCATGGCCTGCGGCCGCCTCGCCGGGGGCCGGCTGGTGGCGGCGCTGGGGGAGCGGCGGCTGCTGGCCGGCGGTGCCGTGCTCGCCGCCGCCGGGGGCACGGCCGCCGTGACGGCGACCTCGCTGCCGACCGCCCTGGGCGGGTTCCTGCTGGTCGGGCTCGGACTGGCCAACGTCTTCCCGCTGGCGATCTCGCGCGCCGGCGTCCTCGGCGGTGCGCGCGGCATCGCCCTGGCCACCACCGTCGGCTACACCGGGCTGCTCGGCGGGCCGCCGCTGATCGGCCTGCTGGCCGAGCACGCCGGACTGCCCGCGGCGCTGGCCACGGTGCCGCTGTTCGCCCTGGTCGCCGGAGTGCTGGCGCTCTCGGTCGCCGGGGACGCGCTGCGGGTCCCGGTGACGCGGCGCGGCCTGGTCACCGCCGTCCGCGGGGGCACCGACGGGCTGCGCGAGGCCGTCGTCCCCCGGCTGCAGCCGCTGGTGTCGGGCTTCGGCCACGGCACCGCCGTCTACGTCCGCGAGCTGCGGACCCTCGACCCCTCCGCCTGAGGCCCCGGGGGCCGCTCGGCTTCAGGAGCGCCCTCCCCGTGCCGATGGACTGAACGGCGGAGTCCGCGCTCCGCCGCCAGTCGCACGGGCGGGGAGGTGAGGGCGGTGGTCCGCGGTACGACCACGCGCGGCACCGCGGCCCCGCCGGACGCCGCCGTCCCCGCAGCGGCCCCCGCACCCCCGGCGGACCCGCACGCCGACCGTCCCGAGGGCCGGCCCCTGGTGCTCCTCGCCTACGTCTGCGGCTTCACCCTGGTCGCCCTCTTCCACGGCCTCGACGAGACCCTCGGCGTCCTCGGCGGCGTGCTCAACATCGTCTTCGGCGTCTACTTCTGCCGGCACCTCGGGTTCGCCGTCGCCGCCGCCCGCTGGGCCGAGCACGACATGCTCGCCGCCGACGTCGGGCTGTCGAGCTGGACGCCGTCGGTCGCGGTCTTCGTCGGCTGCAAGAACGAGGAACTCGTCGTCGACGGGATGGTCACCGCGCTGCTCGCGCTGGACTACCCGGCCGACCGGCTCACCCTGGTCGTGGTCGACGACGGCTCCGACGACACCACCGGCGCCCGGCTCGACGCCTGGGCGGCCCGGGAGCCGCGGCTGCGCGTGCTGCACCGACCGCCGGGCTCCGGCGGCGGCAAGTCCGGCGCGCTCAACGACGCCCTGCACCTGGTGGACGCCGAGATCGCCGTGGTCTTCGACGCCGACCACGAGCCGGACCCCACGGCGCTGCGGCGGCTGGTCCGGCACTTCCGGGACCCGGTCGTCGGCGCGGTGATGGGCCGCTGCGTCATCCGCAACGGCCGCGACTCGCAGATGGCCTCGACCGTCTTCGTCGACTTCCTCTCCGGCTACCTGGTCAACGAGTACGGCCGGCAGGCGCTGTTCGAGCTGCCCGCGTACGGCGGCGCGAACTGCGCGGTCCGCATGTCCACGCTGCGCGACCTCGGCGGGTGGAACCCGCACACCGTCACCGAGGACACCGACCTCACCCTGCGGGTCCTCATGGCCGGCCAGCGCGTCCGCTACGACCTCTCCGCCGTCGACTTCGAGGAGGCGGTGGTCAGCGCGCAGCGGTTCTGGAAGCAGCGGTACCGGTGGGCCCGCGGCCACCAGAAGTGCTTCCGCGACTACTGGCGCCCGCTCATGCGCTCGCCGCACCTGAGCCCGGTCGAGAAGGTCGAGACCACGCTCTTCCTGCTCGTCTACCACGTGCCCCTGCTCAGCGGGCTCGGCCTGGTGCTCACCGTGCTGCGCGCCTTCGGCATCGGCGACCTGCCGGTCGTCGGCCTGCTGCCGCTGTCGATGCTGCTGTTCGTCGGCCCGCTGGCCGAGCTCTCCGTCGGCCTGCTCATCGGCCGGGTGGAACGGCGCTCCGCGTGGCGGCTGCTGGGCTTCCTGCCCGCCTTCGCGCTGTCCATCTGGATCACCACGCGCGCCTACGTCGACGGCATGCTCGGCCGCCCCTACACCTGGGTGAAGACCTCGCGCTCCGGTGCGACCTCGACGGTCCGGGTGGACCCGCCCGTGGTCGCGCCGGCCGGGGCGGGCTCGTGACCGCGGGCGCCGCCGGGTGGGCCGACGAGCGCGGCCGGCACCGGCACGGACGCCGTCCCCAGCGCAGCAGCCGGCGACTGGTCCCGGTGCTGGCCGACCTGGCGCTGGCGGCGGTCATCTGCGCCGTCGGCTTCCGCTACGGCGCCGGCTTCCTGCAGGTGCACGAGGCCCGCTGGGTCGCCGACGTGCTGGACCTGGTCGGCGTCGACTCGGTGTCGTCGTCCCTGGAGCGGCACATCCTGGTCTTCCGCCCCGACGGCGAGATCATCCTGGCCGAGGTCACCGAGTCCTGCTCCTCGATCCTGTCGGTGCTCGGCCTGACCGCGCTGACCGCCGTCGTCCTGCGCGGCCGGCGCCAGCACGCGGTCGCCGGGCTCGTCGTCGCCGTCGCCGCGCTGCTGGCGCTCAACCACCTGCGGCTGGTCGGCTCGACCCTCGCGGGCCTGGTGTGGGGGACGCCGGCCCTGGTGCTGTTCCACGACTGGGTCGGCACCGTGTGGAACCTGGCCGCGACCCTCGGCGGCTTCCTGCTCATGGTCTGCATCACCCTGCCGACCGCCGAGCGCGCCGAGCAGGACGTCGCGGGGCGGCATACCGCACGGCGTCCCGACAGCTGGGCGCGCCCGGGCCTGGGCTACCGGCTCGACGACGACGACCTGCACGACGCCTCCCGGCGCGTGAACCTGACCGGCCTCGTGTACCGGTACGTGCTGCCGACGCGGGTCGCCCGGTGGATGGCCGCGCGCCGCGAGGCCGGGCGCATCGACTACCGGATCGGCCACCTGCCCTCCGGCGAGCGGGCCGAGCGGGTCCGCGCGCTGGCGGCGGACGGGCTGGGCGCGCACGCCGCCTCCCTGGTGGCGGTGGCGACCTACGACGACGACCCGGCCGTCCTCGACGCGCTGGCCACCTCCATCGCGGCGCGCCAGTGGGAGCCGGTGACCGACTCCCGGGTCGCCGCGCTGCGGCTCTGGGCGCGCGGCTGGCTGCTCCAGCACCCGGAGCGGGACGCCGTCCCGGGGTCCGCCGCGGAGCCCCCACGGGCCCCTGCGACCGCGCCCGTGCCCGTGCCCCTGCCGCCGCTCCCGGTGGCCGTGCGGGTGACCGCGCCCCTGGCACTGCCCCTGCCGCCCCTCCCGGTGCCCGTGCGGGTGCCCGCGCCGCTGCCGCCCCTGCCGCCGCTCGTGCGGGTGCCCGCACCCCGGGTCGGTCCGGACGACGAGTCGCCGACCGAGCGGCTGCCGCGGCTGCCCGCCCGCACCGACCTGCGTCCGCCCGTGCCGACGCAGCGGCGCCCCCACGGGCCCACTCCCACCTCGACGACCCAGGACGACCGATGACCCCCTCGCTGCCCCAGCCCCGCCCGCCCGCGGTGCCGTTCCCGTCCGTCGACGCCGCCGTGCTCGTCACCGGCGCCGGCGGTCCCGCCGGCGTGGCCGTCGTCCGCAGGCTGGTCGCCCTCGGCCACCGGGTCGTCGCCGGCGACGCCGACAGCGCCGCGGCCGGCGGTGCGCTCGCCGACGTGGCCGTGACGCTGCCGCGCGGTGACCACCCGCGCTTCGTCGAGGCGCTGGTCGGCGTCTGCACCACGTTCGGCGTGGACGCGCTGGTCAGCACGGTCGCCGAGGAGCTGCCGCACCTGGCTGCCGGCGCCGACCGGCTGGCCGCGGCCGGCGTCGCCACGTGGCTGCCGGACGCCGCCGCCGTCGACGTGTGCTGCGACAAGGCGGCCTTCGCGCGGGCCATGGCCGACGCGGGCGTGCCGCACCCGCCGACCGCGGCGTCCGCCGACGAGGTCGCCGGCGTCCCCGGCCCGTGGGTGGTCAAGCCGCTGGCCGGCCGCGGCAGCCGCGGCGTGCGGCTGCTCGACGAGCGTGCCGCCGTGGTCGCGGTGCTGCGCGAGGACGCGGGCCTGATCGCCCAGACCCGGCTGACCGGCCGCGAGTTCACCGCCGACGCCCTGGTCGACCGCGACGGCACCGTCCGCGTGGTCGTGCCGCGCTGGCGCGAGGAGACCAAGGCCGGCATCTCGGTCAAGGGCCGCACGTTCGCCTCCGACGCGGTCGCCCGGGTCGCCACCGCGGCGCTGGCCGCGGTGGAGCTGACCGGCCCGGCCAACGTGCAGGGCTTCGTCGCCGACGACGGCACCGCGACCGTCGTGGAGATCAACCCGCGCTTCTCCGGCGGGCTGCCCCTGACCCTCGCCGCCGGGGCGGACGTCGTCAGCGCGTACCTGGCCGGCGTCCGCGGGGAGCCGCTGCCGGAGCTCTCCGCCCGGCCGGGCGTCGCGATGAGCCGCTACTTCGCCGAGACCTACAGCAGCGAGGACGGCAGCCCCGTCGTCGACCCCTGCGCGGCCGTGCCGGTGCGGGCATGACCCGCTCGCGGCACGTGCTGGTGCCGTTCGGCACCCGGCCCGAGGTGGTCAAGCTGGCGCCGGTCGTCCGCGCGCTCACCGACGCGGGGCACCGGGTCAGCGTGGTCGACACCGGCCAGCACACCGACCCGCGGATGGGTGCGCAGCTGCAGGCCGCGCTCGGGCTGACCCCGGGGCAGCGCTTCGCGCTGCCGACCGACCCGGCGGAGCGGACCGGGGCACTGCACGCCGACGCGCACCGGGCGCTGCGCTCGTTCGGCCCCGACCTGGTGCTCGCGCTCGGCGACACCAACACCGTGCCGGCGTACGCGCTGGCCGCCCGCGCCGCCGGGGTGCCGTTCGCCCACCTGGAGGCCGGGCTGCGCAGCCTCAACCCGCGCAGCGTCGAGGAGGTCAACCGGCGGGTCGCCGCGGCCACCGCCCAGCTGCACTTCGCGCCGACCAAGCGGGCGGCAGCGTTCCTCACCGACGAGGGGGTCCCCGTCGAGCGGGTGTTCGTCGTCGGCAACCCCGTCATCGACACCCTCGTCGCCCGCGGCGTGCGGCGGGTGCCGGTCGCCGAGCGCTCGGGCGTGCTGGTGACCGCGCACCGGCCGACCAACGTCGACGACCCGGTCCGCCTCGCCCGTCTCGTCGGCGTGGTGCGGGCGCTGGCCGATCAGGTCGGCCCGGTCACCTTCCCGGTGCACCCGCGCACCGCGGCCCGCCTCTCGGCGACCGGGCTCGACCGGGAGCTCGAGCACCCGGGGGTCACCCTCACCGGGCCGGTGGAGTACGACGTCCTGCTGCGCGCGCTGGCCTCGGCGCGGCTGACGGTCACCGACTCCGGCGGCATCCAGGAGGAGGCCGCCCACCTCGGCGTGCCGGTGGTGGTGCTGCGCGGCTCGACGCCGCGCTGGGAGGGCGTGGAGGCCGGGACGACGACGCTCGCCGGCCTGGCCGACGACCGTGCGGCCGCCGCCGTGCTGGCCGCCGCGGCCGGGCACACCAGCCCGGAGGGCCAGGAGCGGGCCGCGACGGTGCCGTGCCCGTACGGTGACGGGACGACGGGGCCGCAGGTGGCCGCCGTCCTCGCCGACGAGCGCACCGACGCCCTGCTGGCCCTCGACGAGCCCGACTTCACCGACGGGCGGCTGCCGTGGTGAGGGGACCCGCGCCGCTGGGTGTGGTGGTCGACCTCGACGACACGCTCTACCCCCAGGCCGACTACCTGGCCTCGGCCGCGGCGGCGGTCGGGGTGGCGGCCGGGCAGGCGGGGCTGGACGGCGCCGCGGTGCACGCGGCGCTCCGGCAGGAGCTGGCCGCCGGCTCCGACACCGGCGGGACGATCGACCGGGCGCTGCTCGCCGTCGGCGTCCCGGCGTCGTCGCTGGCCGGGCTCGTGCCGCCGCTGGTGGCGGCGTTCACCCGGCACACCCCGCCCCGGCTGTCGCCCTACCCGGGCGTCGAGGACGCGCTGCACGCGCTCGCCGCCGCCGCGCCGCTGGCCTGCCTGACCGACGGCAACCCGGCCATCCAGG
>DASQXT010000066.1:0-2346 GCA_035639575.1 Geodermatophilus sp. | reverse complement strand
CCTCGTCGCCCTCGTCCTCTACTCCGGTACTGCCGGGGACGTCGTGCGGCTGACGAGCTGGTGCGCGGGGCTGGCGGCCGGGCGCCTGGTCCGCCGTCCGGGCGAGGCCGCCGCGCCGCCGCACCCGAGCCGGCGGGAGCGGCGGGCGCTGGTCGCGCTCGTGGTCGCGGTGACCGCGCTGGGCCCCCTCGTCGCCGCCCTCTCGCGGACCCCGGACGGCCCGTGGGCCGTCGTCGCGCACCTCTTCGTCTCCTCCCGGCCCGACCACGACGTGCTGCGCGCCATGTGCGGCCCCGGCGGGGACGTGGACGAGTGCCGCCTCCTGCAGGCCCGCGCCCGGCTGACCGGGCACGGGCCGGCCCTCCTCTCGGTGCTGCCGGTCATGCTGCAGGTGGTGCTGGCGGAGGGGCTGCGGCGCGGCCGGCGGGCGGCCTGGGTGGCCGCCGTCGCGTTCAGCGCCGTCCTCACCGCCGTCGGGGCCTACGTCGCGCTCACCGTGCTCCGGACACCGGCCGAGGAGCTGCCCCTGCTCGACACCCGCCCGGGCAGCCTGCCCACGGCCGCGCTGCTCGCCCCCCTGCTCTCGCCGCTGGCGGTGCTGCTCCTGCTCCTGGCCACCCGGGGCCTGTTCGGCGTGCACGCGGCGCCGGGCGCGGCCCGGCGCTGGCTCCTGGCCGCCACGTCGGGGACGGTGCTGGCGGGTGCGGTCTACGTGGTCGCGGGATCGCTGCTGCGCCGGGAGTTCGCCGGGACGCCGTCCCCCGTCGACCTGCTGCTGGACCTGCCGGAGCGGATGCTGCCGCCGGGGTACCTCGGTGAGGTGCTGGCGCCGCTGGTGCCCCTGCACGGCGCGGCGCGCGTGCTCGCCGACTGGACCGGCGTGGCGGTGTGGAGCGTGCTGCTGCTGACCGCGGCGCGACTGATCCGGCCGGCGCCGGCGACCGGCGACGCGGTCCGCGCCCGCGCGCTGGTCGACCGGTACGGCGAGGGCCCGCTGTCGTTCATGACGACGTGGGTGGGCAACCGGTACTGGTTCTCCCCCGACGGGCCGGCCGTGGTGGCCTACCGCGTCGTCGGCGGGGTCGCGCTCACGACCGGCGACCCGGTCGGGGCCCCGGCGGCGCGCGCCGCCGCCGTGCGGGGGTTCACCGCCTGGTGCGAGGACCACGGCTGGACCCCCTGCTGGTACAGCGTGACCGACGAGACGGCGGCGGTGCTGGCCGGCCGGGGGATGCAGCAGCTGCAGGTGGCCGCGGAGACCTGGCTGCCCCTGGGCGACCTGGCGTTCACCGGCCGCCGGTGGCAGGACGTCCGCACGGCGCTCAACCGGGCCCGCCGGGAGGGGCTGGAGGCCCGGTGGACCACCTGGGCCCAGGCGCCCCCGGCGCTGCGGGACCAGCTGGCCGGCCTCTCCGAGCAGTGGCTCGCCGCCAAGGGCCTGCCCGAGATGGGGTTCACGCTGGGCGGGCTCGACGAGCTCGCCGACGACGCGGTGCGCTGCCTGATCGCCGTGGACCGGGAGGGCCGGCCGAGCGCGCTGACCAGCTGGCTCCCGGCACACCGGGACGGCGTCCCGGTCGGCTGGACGCTCGACGTCATGCGCCGCTCGGCCACCGCCAGCCCGGGCGTCGTCGAGTTCCTGATCGCCACCGCGGCGCTGACCTTCCAGGAGGAGGGCGCCGAGTGGATCAGCCTCTCCGGGGCCCCGCTGGCGCTGCCCGCGGCCTCCGCCGACGACGGCCTGCTGCCGCGGCTGCTCGAGCTGGCCGGGCGGACGATGGAACCGGTCTACGGGTTCCGCTCGCTGCTGGCCTTCAAGGCCAAGTTCCAGCCGCGCTACCGCCCGCTGTGGCTGGTCTACCCCGGGCCGGCGGACCTGCCGCGGATCGCCCGCGCCGTCTCCGCGGCCTACCTGCCGCACCTGTCGGCCGGGCAGGCCGTCCGCCTGGCGCGGGCGCTGACCCACGGGCACCGGCGCGTCGCCGGCCGGCACGGCAGCACCGCCGGGGACCGGCCGGGCCCGGGGGCCGGCGCCCGGCCGGCGGTGAGCGCCGGCGCCCGGTGACGGAGCCCTGAGCCCACGCCGGTGCCGCTGCGCGGGTGTTCCGGGAACGGCGACGGCCCGCCTCCCCGGTGGGAGACGGGCCGTCGGGACCCTGCAGGGGGTGTTCTTCAGGCCGACTTCTCGCGCGGGGCGCGGGCCGGCTTGCGCGGCACGATCGTCGGGTTGACGTGCTCGAGCACGACCTCCTTGGTGATCACCACGGAGGCCACGTCGTCCCGGCTGGGGACGTCGTACATCACCGACTGCAGGACCTCCTCCATGATCGCCCGGAGGCCACGGGC
>DASQXT010000065.1:0-3926 GCA_035639575.1 Geodermatophilus sp. | reverse complement strand
TGGACGTCGTCTCGTCGACCGCCAGGAGGAAGTCCTCGACCACCTCGCGCACACCGCCGACGGCGGCCAGCTCGGCGGCGACGGCGTGCCGCAGCGCGATCGGGTCGGTGACGTCGTCCACCGCCAGCCGCGGGACGCCGGACTGCAGCGGCTCCACCGGCACCGGCAGCCCGCGCAGGTACGCGGCCGGGTCCACGAAGCGGGGGTTGGGCGTGCGGAACCGGCCGGCGACCACGGTCGGGTGGGTCCGGGCGACGGACTCCAGTACCGGTTCGGGCAGCCGCGTGGTGTCGAAGAGGCACAGCCCCCACAGCGGCCAGTCGGCGAGGGCGTGGTTCACCACCGCCTCGTAGCGCTGCCACTCCAGCTGCTCGCGCTCGGTGCACCCGAAGTCGGTCTCGCCGACCACCCGGACGCGGCGCGCGCCGGTGGCGGTGAACTCGTCGGCCAGCCGGCGGAACGCGGTGACCGCCGCGGGCGTGCGCCGGGCGTAGGCCTCGGTCCACGCCAGGACCCTGACCCGGTCGTCGTCCACGGCCGTCCGGACGACGTCGGCGGTGGCGGGGGAGGCGGTGATGACGACGGCGTCACCGGCGGCCAGACCCTCCTCGACGAAGGGAACCGTGGCGGCGGCCAGTTCGTCGGGGGAGGAGTAGAAGAGCGCGTCGTGCACGTAGCGCGGGCCGGGCGCAGGGACGACCCCGTGCGGAAGCGCCGTGTCCACCTGTCCGTCCCCTCGCGTCCGGCCGCCGTTCGACACACCACGGTAGCCATCGCCGCGGTGTGGCCGCCCGCGGACACGGGCGATGTAGCCCACGCGGGCCCCGAACCCGGCGCACCATGGCGGTGTGACCGGCGCCGGTGGGTACGTCGCGCTCGGCGACTCGATCTCGATCGACGACTACTCCGGTGGTCCGGGCCGCGGCGGGGCCAGCCTGCTGTACGCCAACCGGGACGACGACTTCCCCGACTGGCGCGGGCGCGACCTGCGCAGCACCGCGCCCGGGACGGCGTTCGCGCTCCTGGCCACCGACGGCGCGACCACCGGCACGCTGCTGGACCGGCAGCTGCCCCGGCTCGCCGCGCTGCCCGCCCGGCCCGCGCTGGTCACGCTGACCATCGGCGGGAACGACCTCCTCGGCGCCTACGGGGACACCGCCGCCGCTCGTGCGGTCGTCGCCCGGGTGGCGGCCGCGCTCGACCGGGCACTGGTCGCCATCGGCGCGGCCCTGGCCCCGGACGGGCGGGTCGTCGTGGGCACGGTGTACGACCCCAGCGACGGCACCGGCGACGCAGAGCGGCTCGGCCTGCCGCCCTGGCCGGACGCGGTCGCGCTGATCACCGAGCTCAACGACGCCCTGCGCCGGGGAGCGGCCCGGCACGGCGCCGCGGTCGCCGAGATCGGCGAGCTGTTCCGCGGCCACGGCCTGGCGGCGGGCGACCCCCGGCGCCGCGAGGCCCGCCCGGAGCAGCGGGACCTGTGGTTCTGCTCCCTCATCGAGCCCAACGCGTGGGGCGCCGACGGCGTCCGCGCGGCCTTCTGGGCGGCCCTGCGCGGCGGCTGACGGTGGCGTCCCCGGACCCCGGCTGGACCCGCCGGCGCCTGCTCGGCGCCGCCGCGGCGCTCGCCGGTGCGGGTGTCCTCGCCGGGTGCGGTCTGCGGCTGCCGGAGTTCCTCGGGAGCACGGGGACGGCCGCCCGGCTCACCGCCCGTCCGCAGCCGGGGCTCCCCTCCGCGCTGCCGGCGCCGGGGACGCAGCCGCTGGACCTCGGGGTCGAGCGGCCGCCGCTGCTGCACGTGCCGCCCGGACTCGCAGGAGGCAGCCCGGTGCCGCTCGTGGTCGCCCTGCACGGGGCGGGCGGGAACGCCGAGACCGGGCTGGGCATCCTCGGCGGCCTGGCCGACGAGCACGGCCTGCTCGTGCTCGCGCCGGCCTCCCGCGGGCCGACGTGGGACGTGGCCACCGGCCGCTCCGGGGAGGACACCGCCCTGCTGGACCGGGCCCTCGCCCGCGTCTTCGCGACCGTGCCGGTCGACCCGGGGCGGACCGCCGTCGCCGGCTTCTCCGACGGCGCCTCCTACGCGCTGGGGCTCGGCCTGGCCAACGGGGACCTGTTCCCGCGGGTGGTCGCCTTCTCCCCGGGCTTCGTGCCCCGGGTGTCGCGGGAGGGGCGGCCGGCGGTGTTCGTGTCGCACGGGGACGCCGACGAGGTCCTGCCCGTCGAGCGGACCAGCCGGCCGATCGTGCGGGCCCTCCGCGACGAGGGCTACGACGTCACCTACCGGGAGTTCGCCGGCGGGCACGCCGTCCCGCACGAGGTGGCCGTGGCGGCCGTGGACTGGCTCGGCGCGGGATGACGACGCTCCGGGGCGCGGACGCACGCCGACGGGCGTAGCGTCCGGATCCACCCTGTTCCGGAGACCGAGTCCCGGAGGAGCGATGGCCCTCAGACGCCGGATCGGCGGCGTGCTCGGCGCGGCCGCGGCGCTGGCCGGTGCCGGCGTGGTGGCCGGTGCGGGGGTCACGGCCGGGCTCGTCGGCGGCACCGCCGGGCTGGTGCAGGGGGCCGCCCGCTCGTCGCTGTCCCTGGCCCACGGGGCAGCGGTCACGGGCACCCGCGCCGTCGGCACCCTCGTCACCGGCGCCGACCCGCTGCCCGACGGGCGGCTGCACGACCTGCTGGACGCCGCGCGCGGGATGCTCGAGCCCCCGCCGGCGCGGCACACCCGCCGGGTCTGGGCCGACCGGGGCCGGGTCCAGGTCGAGATCTGCACACCGGACGCGCAGGAGGCCCCGGAGGTCCGCTCGGCGCTGCGCCGGCACCTGGAGCGGCTCGAGGGCGTGGAGTGGGCGACCGTCAACGACGTCGTCGGCCGGGTCCTGGTCGCCTACGACGAGCGGCGGGTCACCGCCGAGGACCTCGTCGGCACGGTGACCGCCATCGAGAAGGCCCGCGGCGGGCCGGGACTGCTCCCGGCGCGGGAGGACCACCCGGCCGACCTGGAGCCGCTGCTGGCCGCGCTCGTCTCGGCCGGCATCGACGTCGCGGCCGTCGGCGTCGCCTACGCCGGGAAGGTGCTGCCGGTCCCGGCGCTCACCCGGCACGCGACCCTCGCCGTCGCGCTGCTGGAGTCCCAGACGTGGCTCAAGCGCGAGCTGTACCGGCGCGTGGGCGCGACCGGCACCGAACTGGTCTTCTCCGGCGTCAGTGCGCTGCTGCACGCGCTCACCCAGAGCCCCTCGGTGCCGGCGCTCAACGCCGCCGCCGCGTTCCAGGAGGTCCTGGAGATGCGCGCCCACCGGCAGGTGTGGCGGCGCCGCGAGTGGGAGCTGTGCCGCCCGGAGCCGGACGATGCCCTCGACCCGGCCCACCCCGCGGAACCCCTGACGCCCCCGGGGCCGCGGCCGTGCCCCCTGCCACCCGGCCCGGTCGAGTCCTACACCGAGCGGCTGGCTCCCACCGAGCTGGCCGCCGCGCTCGGCCTGCTGGCGCTGACCGGGCGCCCCGGCCGGTCGGCCGACCTGCTCAAGGCGCTGAACCCGAAGGCCGCCTTCCAGGGGCGGGCGGCGTTCACCACCACGCTGGACCTCCAGCTCTGCCGCCGCGGCGTGCTGCCGATGGACGGCTCGGCCTACCGGCGGCTGGACCGGGTGGACACCGTCGTGGTCGACGGCGAGGCACTCTGCACCGGGCCGCCGGTGGTGCTGGAGGCCACCGCGGAGGCCGACGGGTGGGACGACGCCCGGGTCTGGACGGCGGCCGCCCGACTGGTCGGCGCGCTGGAGGGCGACGCGTCCGACGACGGCGTGCGGCTCGGGCCGTCCCGGGCCGCCGGGGACGCGCCCGGGGCCGAGGTCCGCACGCTGCACGAGGGCCGGCGCCGGGTCGGCACGGTGACCGTCGCCCGCGAGCTGGACCCGCAC
>DASQXT010000064.1:0-2412 GCA_035639575.1 Geodermatophilus sp. | reverse complement strand
GGACACCGGCGCCCGCTTCGCCGCCGACATCCGGGCCGTCGCGGCCGCCGCGGGCGTGGACGCGCCGGTCACCGAGACCGGCTCCCTGGCCGACGCCGTCGCCGAGGCGCTCCGGAGCGCCCGACCCGGCGGCCTGGTGCTGCTCTCGCCGGGCGCGCCCAGTTACAACCGCTTCCGCAACTACGAGGAGTTGGCACGGACCTATGAGCAGATCCTCCTCGACGCCGGAGCCCAGCCTGTCTGAGCGGGACGCCTTCGTCGTCGCCGGCCGCTCGCTGGACCCCGCCACCGGCGAGGCCGCCTTCACCTACCGGCTGGCCGGGGACGAGTTCACCGAGCGGCTCACCCTGGACCCGGACCTGCTGGGCGGCGCCGACCCGGCGCGGGTGGACGCCGCCCTGGACCTGGTCCACCTGGTCATGGGCACCAGCTACTACAAGCTGCGGGCCCCGGGCCGGGTGGTCGTCGAGCGGCCGGTGACCAAGGCCCAGGCCGCCGTCGCCGAGGCCGCGTACACGCACGGGCTCGGGGAGTTCGCCGCGGTCAACCGGCTGCCGGTGCCGCACGAGGTCGCCTTCGACCTGGAGACCACCGACGACCTCCCCGCACCGGCGGACGACGGCGGTGCGCGCCAGGCGCTGCTGCCGGTCGGCGGCGGCAAGGACTCCGCCCTCGCGCTGGTCGTGGTCACCCCGGCCACCGCGCTCGCGGTCAACCCGACCGACGCCCAGCGCGACGTGGCCCGCGCCGCGGGGGTGCCGCTCATCGGCGTCCGCCGCCGGCTGGACCCGCTGCTGGGCGAGCGGACGCGCGCCGGGGGCCTCAACGGGCACGTGCCGGTCACCGCGATCAACTCAGGCGTAGCCACGCTGGTCGCCGTCCTCGGCGGGTTCGACCCGGTCGTGTTCGCCAACGAGCGGTCGGCCGACGAGGAGACCCTGACGGTCAACGGCGCGCGGGTGAACCACCAGTACTCGAAGTCCTACGAGTTCGAGCGGCTCTTCGCCGCGGCGGCGGCCGAGGTGGGCGTGGGCTACTTCAGCCTGACCCGGCAGCTGTCGGAACTGGCCACGGTCGCGGCGGTGGCGGCCCTGCCAGACCTGCGCGGCGAGATCCTCAGCTGCAACCGCAGCTACACGCAGGCGCACATGGGCGGCGAGGCCACGCAGCGCTGGTGCCTGCACTGCGACAAGTGCCTGTTCACCTTCCTCTGCTTCGCGGTCTTCCTGACCCCGGACGAGGCGCACGGGATGTTCGGGGGCGACCCGCTGGCCGACCTCTCCCTGGTCGACGGCTTCCGGCGGCTGTGGGCCACGGAGAAGCCGTTCGACTGCGTGGGGGAGCGCGCCGAGAGCGCCGCCGCGATGGCCCACCTGGCGCGCAGCAGCGCGTGGGGCGGGCACGCCGTCGTCCGTGCGCTGGGCGGGGAGGCGGCCTCGTTCGCCGCGGTCACCGGCGCCACCGTCGAGGGCTTCCTGCCGCCGCGCGGCGAGCACTCGGTGCCCGACCGGTACCTCGCCTCGCTGCAGCGGGTGCTCGCGGAGGCCCGCCCGCCGGTGCGGTGAGCGGCGCGCTCGCGGACCTCGAGCGGGCGCTGCTGCGCCCCGGCGCCCGCGACGTCACCGGGCTGGCCGCCGCCGTCCCCGGGCAGCTCGCCCGGCTGGCCGCGGAGCTCGCCGCCGCCGGTCGCGCCGGCAGCCGGGTCGGGCTGGTCACCGGCGTGCACATCGCCTGGGCCTCCGCGCCGGCGGCCGAGACCGACGGGCCGGTGGGCACCGCCGTCCTGGCCGCCGCGCTGGCCACGCTCGGCGCCGAACCGGTGGTGCTCACCGACGAGCCCTGCGCGCAGGTGACCGCCGCCTGCCTGGACGCGCTCGGCGGCGGCCACCCGGAGGTGTTCCCCGTGTCCGCGGACGAGGCGCGGGTGCGGGCCCGGGTGGCCGCGCTGGACCTCTCCCACCTGGTCGCGGTGGAGCGGCTGGGGCCGAACGCCGACGGGCGGGTGCTGACGATGCGCGGCTTCGACGTCACCGGCTCCACCGCGCCGCTGCACGCGGCCTTCGACCTGCCGGGCCTGGTCACCGGGGCGGTCGGCGACGGCGGCAACGAGATCGGCATGGGCAACGTCCCGGCCGACGTCGTCGCCGCCTGCGTCGCGCACGGCGACCGGATCGCCTGCCGGGTGCCGGTGGACGCGCTCGTCGTCGCCGGCACCTCCAACTGGGGCTGCTCCGGGCTGGTCGCCGGGCTGGCGCGGCTGGCCCCCCGGCACCGCGACGCCCTCGTCGCGCTGCTGGACCCGCAGGTCGACGCCCGGGTGCTCGCAGCCGCCACCGCGGCCGGCGCGATCGACGGCGTCACCGGGCTGCCCGGGGCCAGCGTGGACGGCGTCCCGGTGGCCGGGTACGCCGA
>DASQXT010000063.1:0-3685 GCA_035639575.1 Geodermatophilus sp. | reverse complement strand
CAGCGCCAGCTCGTACCCGGCCGCCTCGGCGGCGTCGTAGAGGCCGGCCAGCAGGTCGCCGTGGAAGGCGTGCTGGACCCCGAAGACGACGCCGAGCAGCCGGCTGCGGGAGCTGCGCAGCAGGCGGGCGCGGGTGTCGGGCCGGTAGCCGATCTCGTGCGCGGCGCGTCGCACCCGCTCCCGCGTCGCGGCGCTGGCCCCCGGTGCGCCGCGCATGACGATCGACACGAGGGCCGTGGAGACCCCGGCCCGGGCGGCGACGTCGGCCAGCGTCGGCCTCCGGTCGGGTCCGGTCCGCGTCACCGGGCGAGCGTAGCCCCGCCCCCTAGAACGTTATAGCCGTGTCCCCTTGACGTGGCA
The DNA here is from genome assembly GCA_035639575.1 of Geodermatophilus sp. Classification (GTDB taxonomy): domain Bacteria; phylum Actinomycetota; class Actinomycetes; order Mycobacteriales; family Geodermatophilaceae; genus Geodermatophilus. The sequence continues at coordinate 3,325 of DASQXT010000063.1, read as the reverse complement.
GGGCGACCGGCACCACCCTGGCATGCGACTAGAACGTTCTAGAGGAGGAGTCGGCATGACGAACGGGACCGTGGGCGTGGCCCTGATCGGGTCGGGGCGGATGGGCGCTTTCCACGCGGAGACGCTCGCCCTGCGGCTCCCGCACGCGCGGCTGGCCGCCGTGGCCGACCCCGCCCCGGGTGCCGCCGAGCGGCTGACCGGCGCGCTCGGTGCCGGCCGGGCGTACACCGACGTGGCGCAGCTGTGGGACGACCCCGACGTCGACGCGGTCGTCATCGCCGCGCCGGCCCGGTCGCACGCCGACCTCGTGGTGGCGGCCGCGGGCGCCGGGCGGCACGTCTTCTGCGAGAAGCCGATGGCGGTCACCCTCCCGGACGCCGACCGCGCGATCGACGCGGCCCGCGCTGCGGGCGTGGTCCTGCAGGTCGGGTTCAACCGCCGCTTCGCCACCGACTGGCGGGGCGCCCGCGCGCTGCTGGACTCCGGCACGCTGGGCACCCCGCGGCTGCTGCGGTCGCTGACCCGCGACCCCGGCGGCTTCGACCCCGCGCGTGTCCTGCCGGACACGATCTTCCTCGAGACGCTCATCCACGACTTCGACACCCTGCGCTACCTGCACCCCGGCGCCGAGGCGGTCGAGGTCCACGCCGTCGCCGACGCGCTGGTCGAGCCGGGCTGGCGGGACCGCGGCCTGCTGGACACCGCGGTGGTCACGGTCCGCTTCGACGACGGCGCGATGGCGGTGGCCGAGGCGTGCTTCGAGGCGTCCTACGGCTACGACGTCCGCGGCGAGGTGCTCGGCTCCGGCGGGATGGCGACCATGGGCGACGGGAGGCGCACCGGCCTGGCCTTCTCCGGGCCGGCCGGCCGGCTGGTCGAGACGGTCCGCGGCGACCAGGAGCTGTTCCCCGGCGCGTACACCGCCGAGCTGGCCGCCTTCGTCGAGGCCGTCCGCGCCGGCACCCCGGCCCCGGTGACCGGGGAGGACGCCCGCGCGGCGCTGGCCATCGCGCTCGCGGCCGCGGAGTCGGTGCGCACCGGCCGCCCGGTGCGGATCGACGAGGTGGAGAAGTGACGTTCCGCCTGGCCGCCTCGGCGGAGATGCTCTTCCTCGACCTGCCGTTCGCCGAGCGGGTGCGGCGGATCGCCGACCTCGGCTTCGAGGTGGAGATCTGGGACTGGACGGCGAAGGACGTCGACGGGCTGGCCGCCACCGGCGCGACCTTCTCGTCGATGACCGGCTACGTCACCGGCACCCTGGCCGACCCCGACGGCGCCGCGGAGCTGCTGCGCACGGCCGAGCAGTCCCTCGCCGTCGCGGAGCAGCTGGACTGCCCGCGGCTGAACGTGCACGGGACCGGGCTCGACGGCCGGGGGCTGCCCGTCGTCCCCACCGAGGTGGTGACGCCGGCGATGTGGCTGACCGCCGCCCGCACGCTGGAGCGGCTGGCCGCGCTCGGCGAGCGGGCGGGGCGGGTCTTCACGCTGGAGAACCTCAACACCGCCGTGGACCACCCGGGCACGCCGTTCGCCCGCGCGGCCGACACGATCGCGCTGGTGGAGGCGGTGGGCAGCCCGCACCTGCGGCTCAACCTCGACCTGTACCACGCCCAGATCGGCGAGGGGAACCTGATCGAGATGGTGCAGCGGGCGCTGCCGCTGGTGGGGGAGGTCCAGGTGGCCGACGTCCCCGGCCGGTGCGAGCCGGGCACGGGGGAGATCTCCCACCCGGCGATCGCCGCCGCCCTGGGGCGGCTCGGCTACGACGGCGTCGTCGCCCTGGAGGGCTGGGCGTCGGGCGACCCGGGCGTGGCGCTCGACCGCTTCCGCGCCGCCTACACCCCGGTCGCCGACACCCCGGCCGCCTGACCCCGGCGCGCCGGGTCAGGCGCTGCCGGCCTCCCGCGGGGTGCTGGGGATGGCCTCCTCTGCGTCCGGAGCAGCCGGAGCGGCCGGAGGCGTGTCCCGGGGCAGGATCGCCGGCGGTCGCACCGGGACGGCGCGGCCGGCGTCCGCCTCCTGCCGCGCCGTGTCGAGGGCGATGATCCGGTTGCCGCGGTTGTGGGAGAGCCACAGCGCTCGGGCCCACGTGTAGATGGCACCCAGCCGGTTGCCCCAGCCCACCAGGTACATCACGTGGATGAAGATCCACATGACGTAGGCCAGGAAGCCGGTCACCTTCACCCCGAAGGCGTCGGCGACCGCCGAGCGGTAGCCGATCGTGGCCATGGTGCCCTTGTCGAAGTACTCGAACGGCGGCGTCTGCCGGCCGGCGAGACGGTCCTTGATGACCCGGGCGACGTACTTGCCCTCCTGGATGGCCGGCTGGGCCACTCCGGGCAGCTTGTCCAGCGACGCCATGTCGCCGATCGCGAAGACCTCGGGATGGCCCGGCACGGTGCAGTCCGGCTCCACCGGGATCCGGCCGGCCCGGTCGGTCTCGACGCCGGCCCGCTCGGCGAGGACCCGGGCCAGCGGGGAGGCCTGGACCCCTGCGGCCCAGATGCGGGTGCGCGTCCGGATCGTCTCGAGCCCCTCCGGTCCCTTGACGGTGATGGACTCGTGGTCCATGTCGACGGCCAGGGTGTTGAGCCGCACCTCCACACCCATCTCCTCCAGGCGCTTCTTCGTGTACGCCTGGAGCTTGGGCGCGAAGGGGGGCAGGACGGCTCCGGCCCCCTCCAGCAGAATGATCCGGGCCTGGCGGGTGTCCACGGAGCGGTAGTCCCGGGGCAGGACCGTGTGGGCCAGCTCCGCGATCTGCCCGACGAGCTCGACGCCCGTCGGCCCGGCCCCGACCACCACGAACGTCAACCACTCCGCCCGTTCGGCGGGGTCGGTGGCGATCTCGGCCATCTCGAACTTGGCCAGGATCCCGTCGCGCAGGTACCGGGCGTCCTCGATGGTCTTCATGCCCGGGGCGAACTCGGCCAGCTGGTCCTTGCCGAAGTAGGAGTGCGTCGCCCCGGCCGCGACGACGAGGGTGTCGTACGGCAGGTCGAGCTCCCGCCCGTCCGGTGCCCGGGCGCCGACCACCCGGCGGTCCAGGTCGAGGTCCTGCACGTCCGCGAGCAGCACGCGGGCGTTGCGCTCCCGCTTGGTCACGCTGCGCAGCGCCGGCGCGATGAGTCCGGGGGGCAGGATGCCCGTCGCCACCTGGTACAGCAGCGGCTGGAAGAGGTGGTGGTTGGCCCGGTCCACCAGCGTCACGTCGACATCGGCGTGGGCGAGGGCCCGGGTGACGTTGAGCCCACCGAAACCACCCCCGACGACGACGACCCGATGCTTCCCGGTCACGCCTGCACCCATGACGCCATCCCCTCGT
>DASQXT010000062.1:0-2052 GCA_035639575.1 Geodermatophilus sp. | reverse complement strand
GGCCGCCGAGGCGGCCCAGGAGGCGGTGGCGGCAAGGAGCGGCACCCCTCGTACGCCCCGGGTCCGGCGACGCAACCTGGGCGCCCTGCCGGCGCACCTGCCGCGGGTCGAGGTCCTGGTCGATGTCGGGGACAAGAGCTGCCCCTGCTGCGGCGGCGTCCTGCACGCGATCGGCGAGGATCGCGAGGAGATGCTCGACATCGTCCCGGCCCAGCTGCGGGTGAAGGTGATCCGCCGCCCGCGCTACGGCTGCCGGGCGTGCGAGGGTGCCGTGGTGCAGGCCCCGGCCCCGGAGCGGCCGATCACCGGCGGGATGGCGACCGAGGCGCTGCTCGCGCACGTGCTGGTGGCCAAGTACGCAGATTTCCTCCCGCTCTACCGCCAGGCGGCGATCTTCGCGCGCCAGGGCGTCGAGCTCGACCGCTCGACCTTGTGCGACTGGGTGGGGCGGGCCTGCTGGTGGCTGGAGCCGCTGTGGCGCCTCGTGCGCCGGCACGTCATGAGCTCGACCCGGATCTTCGCCGACGACAGTGTGCCACGAACATGCCGACGAAAGGAGGTGTGGTGCTGATCGAGCGATGAGGGACGGCCCCTCGGGGTCGGTCGTCAGGGACAGGCCCCAAACCGCTGCGAGCCGCGTCGGTCAAAAGCCCTCGTGGTGAGCGTCGCAGGAAAAGGCGGGACATCATCCCGTCAGGTGAGTGTCGGAGAGGCGAGCGAGAGCGAACCGCTGATGACGTGTCGAAAGCGTACAGACGATGCCGAAACCGGGAGGTTGTCGTTGGCCCGGGACGAGTCTGGGGGACGCCCTGATTACTGCCCAGATGGCATCCGGCATGGAGGCGGCGCGACTCCGGCACAGGCGCTCGTTCGGAACGTGGGAACCTGCCGCCCCGGTGCGAAGGGAGACGCTCGAGCGGGCAGCCCCCGCGAGGGCCAGAGTACCGATACGGGGCGGAGGGGCGGAGTGACCCGTAGTAGGGGTGAGGGCCGCGACAAACGGCCGGACCGAAGGGGTCACGTCGCCCGGCCCCATCCTGGCGGCAACCGGTGACGGGAGGACCGGCATGGGTGGGGCGAAGCCGTTCGACATTCCCAAGAAGGAGGTCTGGGAAGCCTTCAAGAAGGTGAGGGCGAACGACGGTGCGGCCGGGGTCGACGGCGAGTCGATCGCGGAGTTCGAGGCTGCCCTGGCGGGCAACCTCTACAAGCTCTGGAACCGGCTGTCGTCGGGCAGCTACTTTCCTCCCCCGGTCCGCCGGGTCGACATCCCCAAGCCCGACGGCGGCACGCGCCCGCTCGGCGTCCCGACGGTCGCGGACCGCGTGGCTCAGGAGGTCGTCCGGCGCCGCCTGGAGCCGCTGGTGGAACCCCGGTTCCACCCGGACTCCTACGGCTACCGGCCGGGCCGCTCGGCGCTCGACGCCGTCGCGGCGGCACGTCAGCGGTGCTGGCGTTTCGATTGGGTCCTCGATCTCGACATCAAGGGCTTCTTCGACAGTATCCCGCACGACCTTCTCCTGAAGGCGGTGCGGCATCATACTGATTGCCGCTGGACACTCTTGTACATCGAGAGATGGCTGACAGCACCGGTGCAGATGGAGGACGGTAGCCTTCATCCGCGGGGGTGCGGAACACCGCAGGGCGGGGTGATCAGCCCCGTCCTCGCGAACCTGTTCTTGCACTATGCTTTCGACATGTGGATGCGTCGGGTCTTCCCCGCCATCCCGTTCGAGCGCTACGCGGATGACGTCATCTGCCACTGCCGCACCCAGGCGGAAGCCGAGCGGCTCAAGGCGGCGCTCGCCGCGCGCCTGGCCGCATGCGGTCTGGCCCTGCACCCGGAGAAGACGAGGATCGTCTACTGCCGGGACACCGACCGCCCCGGCGACCACCCGGTCCACAAGTTCACCTTCCTCGGCTACGAGTTCCGTCCGAGGCTGGTGCGCTGGCGGGCCGGCCAGTACCGGGTCGGTTTCACGCCCGCCGTCGGTCCGAAGGCGCTGAAGGCCATCCGCACGGAAGTGCGGCGCTGGCGGCTGCACCGGAGGA
>DASQXT010000061.1:0-3501 GCA_035639575.1 Geodermatophilus sp. | reverse complement strand
CGGTGCTCGTCGTCCCCCACCCGCTGACCACGGTCGAGTGGGCGGCGGTGCAGTCCGGGCCGGTCGTCGTCGGCAACGACGCCTCGGAGCACGCGCAGCGGGCGCTCACCGCGGCCACCACGCTGTTCCCACACCGGACGCGGCTGATGGTCACCGTCGAGGAGTCCCCGGGCTCGCCCGCCCCGTCCCCCGTCGAGGGCACCGAGCTGGTCACCGTCCGCTGCTCCGGGCGGGCCGGCCGGCCGCGGGCCACCGCGGCGACCCTGGCCGACGAGGCCGCCCGCCGCCGCGCGGCGGTGGTCGTCGTGGGCAGCCGCGGCCGCGGCGGCGCCCGCGACACCCTGGTCGGCCACGTCACCCGCGCGTTGCTGCACTGCGCGCACCGGCCGGTGCTCGTCGTCCCGGCACGCCCGGCCGGTTGAGCTCAGGTGGTCGCGGCAGCCCGCTGCACCTCCGGGTCGGGCCGCCGCACCGCCGGGCGCCGGCGGGACAGCGCCACGCCGGCCAGGCAGACCGCGCCGCCGACCACGGCCAGCGCCGGCGGCACCTCGTCGAGCAGCAGCCAGCCCATCAGCACCACCAGCGGCGGCACGAGGTAGGTGGTCACGCCCAGCCGCCCGGCGTCGGTGCGCGCCAGCGCGTGGGCCCAGGTGCTGAAGGCCAGCGCGGTCGGCACCGCGCCGAGGTACACCAGTCCGGCCACCGACCCGGGCGACGCCGCGTCCAGCTCCGCGACGAGCGACCCGGCCCAGGGCAGGCAGCACAGCGCCCCGATCGCGCAGGCCGTGGCCGTGACCTGCAGCGGGGGCAACCGGCGCAGCACCGGCTTCTGCGCGACGACCCCCGTGGCGTAGGTGACCGCCGCGAGCAGGCAGAGCACCACGCCGAGCACATCGGCCTCGGCCCCGCGGGTGGCCAGGCCGATGAGCAGCACGCCGGCGAAGGCCACCGCCAGCCCGGCCACCAGCCACCGCGGGAAGCCCTCGCCCAGCCACAGCCCGGCGAGGACGGCGATCAGGATCGGCCCGACGTTGACCAGCATCGCCGTCGTCCCGGCGTCCAGGTGCTGCTCGGCCGCGTTGAGCGCCACGTTGTACACGCCGAACCAGCCGACCCCGCAGACCGCGAGCAGCCCCCACTCCCGCCGGGTGGGCGCCACCCACGGCCGCCCGGCCGCGACGAGCAGCAGGCCGAGCACCGCGGTGCCGACCAGCAGCCGGCCCAGCGCCAGCGCCCCCGGCGAGAGGTCGGCCCCCACGGCGCGGATGGCGACGAACGCCGACGCCCAGGCCAGCACGGTGACGGCGACGGCGGCGAGCACGGAGACGCGGTGGGACACACAGCGACCCTAGGGACCGCCCCCGACGCTGCGCTGGCGCTCTCCGGACGCTGTCCTCCCCGTTGCGGAGACGGGCAGGAGTGCTGCGCTCAGCCGCGCAGGTGCTCGGCGTAGGTACGCCGCCCGCGCGCGCCGCCGGTGGGCAGCGCGCCGCCGTCGCGGACCGCCGCCGACAGCCGGCCGGGCACCGGGGTGGCGACGACGTGGGCGTTCGGCTCGCGCGCCGCCGCCCACGCCCGCGCGACCTCGGCCGCGGTCAGCTCCTCGGGTCCGCCGTACTCGACGACGTCCCCGGCCGGCGCCCCGAGCGCCACCTCCGCGGTGTGCGCGGCGGCCTCCGCCACGTCCACCGGCTGCAGCCGCCAGCCCATCGGCACCGGCAGCACCGGGCCGCGCCGGGCCGTGGTCAGCAGCTGGTCGACGAAGTCGTGGAACTGGGTGATCCGCAGCAGGGTCACCGGCAGCCCCGACGCCAGCAGCACCTGCTCGGCGGCGTACTTGGCGTGGTAGTAGCCGTAGGGGATGCGGTCGACGCCGACGATCGAGACGTACACCAGGTGCCGCAGCCGGTCGCGGTCCACCGACTGCACCAGCCGCCGCGTCCCGGCGACGTCGACCTCCCAGTAGGCGCGGTCGCGGACGCCCGTGGCCGTGTGCACGACGACCTCCGCACCCGCCAGCGCCGTCGGCAGGTCGCGGCCGGTCGCCAGGTCGCCGCGCACCCCGCCCGGACCGGTCCCCCGCCGCGACATCTGCCGCACTCGGTGGCCGCCGTCCTGCAGGCGCTCGACGACCAGCCGACCGAGCGGCCCCGTCCCTCCCGTCACGAGAACGTCCATACCTGGAGTCTGGCCGGACCGTTCCGTCGCGGCGTGGCAGACCCGCCGCATCTCACATGCGAGATATCGTGACCGCTCGTGACGGCCACCGAACCCACCACCGACTTCGCCGGCACGCCCGAGGCCAGCGCCAGCATCCTCGCGCACGAGGCCAGCGCCAGCGCCCCCGCGCACGAGGCCAGCGCCAGCACCCTCGCGCACGAGGCCAGCGCCATGCAACGCATCGGCATGCTGGTCCGCGACGCCCGCCGGCACCGCGGGCTGACCCAGCAGCAGCTCGCCGAGCGGCTGGGCACCAGCCAGAGCGCCGTCGCCCGCATCGAGCAGGGCGGCCAGAACCTCACCCTCGAGCTGCTCGGCCGGCTCTCCGAGGCCCTGGAGCGGGAGCTGTTCAGCGTCGGCCCGTCCGGCCCCACCCACCTGCGGGTCGCCGGCGGGGTGTCGCTGCGCGGCAGCGTCGTCGTCAAGTCCTCGAAGAACGCCGCCGTCGCACTGCTGTGCGCGGCACTGCTCAACCGCGGCCGGACGACGCTGCGCAACGTGGCCCGCATCGTCGAGGTGGACCGGATCCTCGACGTGCTGCGCTCGATCGGCGTCTCGGCGACCTGGGACGGGACCGGCCGCGACCTCACCCTCGTCGTCCCCGACGAGCTCGACCTGGCCGGCATCGACGCCGACGCCGCCCGTCGCACCCGCAGCATCATCATGTTCCTCGGCCCGCTGCTGCACCGGGCGCCGTCGTTCGACCTGCCCTACGCGGGCGGCTGCGACCTGGGCACCCGCACCGTCGAGCCGCACATGATCGCGCTGCGCCCCTTCGGGCTGGAGGTCGAGGCCCGCGGCGGCAGCTACCACGCCGCGGTCACCGCCCCCGGCACGGCCGACCGCACCATCGTGCTGACCGAGCGCGGCGACACCGTCACCGAGAACGCGCTGCTGGCGGCGGCCCGCACCGACGGGACGACGACCATCCGCAACGCCAGCTCCAACTACATGGTCCAGGACCTCTGCCTGTACCTGCAGCTGCTCGGCGTCGAGATCCGGGGGCTGGGCAGCACCACCCTCGTCGTCCGCGGGCGGCCGGTGCTCGACGCCGACGTCGACTACACGATCAGCGAGGACCCGGTGGAGGCGATGAGCCTGCTGACCGCCGGGATCGTCACCGAGTCCGAGCTGACCGTGTGCCGGGCGCCGATCGAGTTCCTCGAGGTGGAACTGGCGACCCTCGCCGAGATGGGGCTGCGCTACAGCCTCTCCCCCGAGTACCTGGCCGCCAACGGGCACACCCGGCTGGTCGACGTCACCATCTCGCCGTCAGAGCTC
>DASQXT010000060.1:0-12239 GCA_035639575.1 Geodermatophilus sp. | reverse complement strand
GCGGTCCGGACCCGGCCTCGTCGGCGCGCGTGTCGGTGCGCGGTCCCGACCACCCCTCCCCCGGGCGCCGGTGGCCCGGCGCCGACCCGGGCGGAGGGAGGCCGGGGACAGGGCACCGAGGAGCGTCGCGGGGGTCCGGCTGGGCTCACCGGGCCGACGGGGTCGTTCGGACGGGTCCGCCGTGGTGGAGGACGCCGATCCCGCGGGCGCACTCCCGCAACGTCTCCCGGGCAGAGGCACGGTGCGGAGCCTCGGGTGACCTAGGCCCGACTGAGCCGGCCGACCGCGGCCCGGGCCGCCGCCAGGTGCTTCCGGTACGAGCCGCTGGAGTAGGCCACCCACGGCCTGAAGTTGGCGCCCTTGGCGGAGATCCGGTAGGCGGCGTTGGCGTTGCACTGGGCGTCGTAGGCGCAGCTCCTGGAGACCGAGGGGTGATGGCAGCTGTTGATCTGCCAGAGACCACGGTCCACCGAGCCGCCCGGACAGCCCGCCGTCGGACCGTTGGCGTTCTGCGCGTCCGGACGACAGGACGACTCCCCCATGCCCACCGCGACCGCGGTGACGAGCCGGTCGCCGGTGAAACCGGCACGCGAGGCGACGCTCGCGCACAGGTCAGCCGGTGCGTTGGCCGAGGCGTCGGGGGCTGCCCTCGCCGGGGCCGGTACCGCGAGCGCGACGAGCGCCAGGACCGCCACGATGCCCAGGCGGAAGGCCGCCACGATGCCCAAGCGGAAGGCCGGCACTGCCCCCGTGGACAAGGGCATGCCGAGGATGTGCAGGTGCATGAGATCCTCCGAGTGCGCCTGCGGGATGAGCTGTCGGGTTCGGGCGGGAGGACTGCCCGGCCGTGGAGACCACGGCTTCACCCCGAGGACCGCTGAGGCGGCCCGGAGGTCCTGCGATCTCCCGTTCCTGCCTGAGGTGGGTCGAGGTCGGCCCGGCCGGCGGCAGGATTCGGCGTGCCTCCGGACCGTCCCGCGAGAGCGGGCGGCCTGACCGTAAGTTGTGACCCACGTCACAGCAAACGCAGCGCGGGAAGTCGGCCGGGGGCCGCAGCGCCGTCACTGCTCCCGGGCCGCGCGCTCACGGTCCGGAACCGGCCTGGGCACACCTCGTGCGGCGCGACGACGGCGCGCTGGACGTCACCGGTTGCCGCGGGCCGGCGCACCGCGTGCCCGCGGGTGCCCCTACTCCCGCAGCAGCTTGTGGATCGCCGCCTGGGCCACCGGCTTGACCGTGACCAGGTCCAGGTTCACGTGGTGGGGCAGGTTCACGGCGAAGGCGCAGACCTCGGCCACGTCGTCGGCGGTCAGCGGCTCCCGCACCCCGGCGTAGACCCGGGCCGCGGCCTCGGCGTCCCCGCCCAGGCGCATCAGCGAGAACTCCGGCGTGTGCACGAGGCCCGGGGCGACCTCCACCACGCGCACGTCGTGCTCGGCCTCCTCCAGGCGCAGCGCCTCGGTCATCCCGTGCTGGGCGAACTTGGCCGCGTTGTAGCCGCCCCCGCCCTCGTAGCCGCGCTGGGAGGCCAGGGAGGTGAGGTTGAGGACGGTGGCCCGCCCGTTCTCCCGGAGCGCGGGCAGGAACGCCCGGGTGATGCGCATCGTGCCGAGGACGTTGACCTGGTACATCCACTCCCAGTCCTCGTCCTTCGCGTCGGCCACCCAGTCGGTACCGCGGGCGCCGCCGGAGATGTTCAGCAGTGCGTCGACCCGCCCCTGCTCGCCCAGGACCCGGTCCCGCAGGGCCGCCACGTCGGCGTCGGAGGTGATGTCGCACGGTGCGGCGATCACCCCCGTCTCGCCGGCCAGCGCCTCGAGCCGCTCGGCGCGGCGGGCCACGGCGTAGACGGTCCACCCGTCGGCGCGGAGCCGACGGGCGGTGGCCTCCCCGATCCCGGTCGACGCACCGGTGACGACGGCGACCTGCCCGGCGTGGGCGGGGACGGTCCGCTCCGTGGCGTTCGTGTCTGGGCTCATGGTTCCCACGCTAGCCAGCCCCCGGCGCCTCGCCTGGAGCCCGGGACGGACCCGGCCGGCACACCTGTGCGGGACCGCGCCCGCTGGCTAGCGTCGAGCCGCATGAGGGACACCGACCTCCGGGTGGCGATCGTCGGAGCCGGCATCGGGGGGCTGTCCCTGGCCCTGGCCCTGCGGGAGCGGGGGCTGCGTGCCGAGGTGTTCGAGCAGGCCGCGCAGCTGACCGAGATCGGCGCGGCGATCGCGCTGTCGGCCAACGCCACCCGGGAGTACGCCCGGCTGGGCCTGCTCGACGAGCTGGCCGCGGCCGCCACGAGCCCCACGGAACTCGTCTACCGGCACTGGCAGGACGGCAGCCGCATCGCCGCCCACCCCGTGGCCGAGGGCAACGCCTACGTGGACCGGTTCGGCGCGCCGTACCTCGGCATCCACCGCGCCGACCTGCAGAGGACCCTCAGCGGCGCGGTCGGCGCCGAGCACCTGCACCTGGGCTGCCGGCTGACCGATGTCGTCCCGGAGCGCGACTCGGTCGTCCTGGAGTTCGCCGACGGCCGGGTCGAGCGCGCCGACGTGGTCGTCGGGGCCGACGGTGTGCGGTCCACCGTCCGCCGTTGGGTCACCGGCACCGACGACGCCGTCTACTCCGGCACCAGCGCCTTCCGCGGCATCGTGCCCACCGCGGACCTCCCCTCGCTGCCCGACCCGCACGCGATCCAGTTCTGGATGGGCCCCGACGCCCACCTGCTGCACTACGCGATCGGCGGCGCCGGTGAGCTGGTCAACTTCTTCGCGGTGGTGGAGGGTCCCCCGGTCTGGTCGCACGGCGGCACGGTGGCCGAGGTCCCCGAGGACGTCCCGGTCGCCTCCTTCCGCGGCTGGCACCCCGCCGTTCCCGAGATGATCGGAGCGGCCGGGAGCCCTCTGCGCTGGGGGTTGTTCACGGTGCGGCCCCTGCTGCGCTGGTACCGGGGCCGGGTCGTCGTCCTCGGCGACGCCGCCCACGGCATGCTGCCGCACCAGGGACAGGGCGCGAACACCTCGATCGAGGACGCCTTCGCCCTGGCCGCGCTGGTCGCCGGCGCCCGGCCCGGTGACGACCTGGAGCCGGTGTTCTCCCGGTACCAGACGCTCCGCCGGGCCCGGACGCGCGCGATCCAGCGCAGCTCCCAGGTGACGAGTTCCCTGCTCCACCTGCCCGAGGGACCGGCCGCCCGGGTGCGGGACGCCAAGGTGGCCAGGTTCCCGGAGGACTTCGCCTGGATCCACGCCTACGACGTGCAGCAGGCGCTCCGGGGGTCCGCTCCCGCGTCCCGCTGAGCGACATCGCCGTCCCGGCCCAGGTGCCGTCGGGCCCGGCGGTCAGCCCGGGGCCGGGGAGAAGTCCGGGCGCTCGAGCAGCCCGGAGACGGCCAACCCCGCGAGCAGGCCCCAGAAGGCGGCCCCCACGTTCAGCACCGTCACGTCGGCGACGGTGACCACGAAGGTGACCAGGGCGCCGAGGGTGAAGCGGGTGCTGAACGCCGTGACGAAGGACGCCTGCAGGACCCTCAGCAGGGCCAGGCCGCCGAGCGTGGCGATGAAGGCCGGCGGCGCGGCCAGCATCGCGCTGGTGAACAGCGGCGCGAACAGACCGAACAGCATGGCCAGCAGGCCGCAGGTGATGCCGGCGGTGTACTGCCGGGACCGCTCCCCGGACGCCGCGAGCAGCGCGTTCGTCGGCCCGGTCAGGCAGGTCGACACCGTGCCCACCGCCGCGGTGAGGAGCGACCAGGCGCCGCAGGCGACGGTGACGACGTTGATCGGTGGCGCGTGCCCGGCGGCGCGCAGCACCGCGATCCCCTGGCCGTTCTGCACCACCAGCACGGTGATGGCCAGCGGCACGACCAGCTCCAGCACCGCCTGCAGCGACCACTCGGGCGCCTGCAGCACCGGCGCGGCGAACCACTCCGCGGCTCCGCCGGGGCGGAACCGGCCGGACACCACCACCGTCCCCGCCCCCACGACGAGCGCCCCGATGATCGGCGGGAGCCGCCGTCCCAGTCCCGGCAGCGCGCTGAGCAGCAGGAAGGTCAGGAGCATGGGAGCGGCGATCGCCACGTCGTCCCGCAGGGAGTGCACCAGGTCGATCCCGAACCGCAGGAAGATCCCGGCGACCATGGCCATCACGATCGGCATCGGGACGACCGCCATGGCCCGGCGCACCCACCCGCTCAGCCCCAGGAGGAGGACGAGCAGGCCGGTGACCAGGAAGGCGCCGACCACCTGCGGCCAGGTGAGGTGGGTCAGGGCCGGCCCGACGAGCACCGTGCCGGGGATCGTCCAGAAGAACGCCAGCGGCTGCCGGTAGAGCCAGCAGGCCACGACGGTGAGGACGCCGTTGAGGAAGAAGGCACCGAAGACCCACGAGGCCAGCTCCCGCTGGGACAGCCCGCCCTGCGCGCCCACCGCCAGGATCACCGCGACCGGGCCGGTGGCCGCGAAGACCAGGCCGATGAGCCCGTTGGCGGCGTAGACGCCCCCGGCGTCCCGCAGCAGCCGGCGCGGACCCGGCAGGGGCCGGACGGGGCGCTCGAACAGGTGCTCACGCACCGCCGCAGCGGTCCCGGCGTTCTCGTCGGCGCGCTGGGGTCCCATCTGCTCCGTTCCCGTCTGGTCGCCGTGCGGAGGAGGCCGGGTCCGGTGCGGGGCGAGGGGGACCGCGGGCGCTGCACTGCGACGTCGGAGGGCGCCCGCGACCTGACCTCGGCGCGGGCCACGGGCGTCGCCGTCCCGGATTGTCCCGCACCTGCCCGGCCCGGGCCGCTCGGGACCACCTCCGGGCCGGTGGGCCGGTGCTGGCCCGCAGCGACCGTCACGCCGTTCCCCCCGCTCTCCCGCCGTCGCAGCAGCGCGGGAGCGGCAGGGACGGCGCGGGAGTGCGGCCACTTCCGGCGTCCTCCCCGTGGCCCGGACGGAGGTCCGGCACAATCGCCGCGCATTGAGACCGGCGACCGGTCCGCGGCGGCGAACGCCCTGGCCAGAGGCCGATCGGGCGCGCGACGGCTGGACGGCTCCCCACCGCGTCGGCGACGATGGCACCCCACCCATCCCGGAATCGCAGGCCCGGCCCTGACGAGTGGTCGGACTACCGCGCCGACATCCGAGGAGCACGCCATGACCGACACCCAGCACAGCCCCACCGCGGCCGGTTCGGGGGCCAGCGCGACGGAGTCGTTCCTGACCACCGAGATGTACGAGGCCGCCCGCCAGGTGCCCCCGGAGCGGGTCGACGCGGTGGTCCGGGCGGTCCTGGACGGCGTGCACTCGGCCATCCGGGAGCACCAGGTCACCTATCCGGAGTTCCAGGCCGCCAAGGCGTGGCTGATCCAGGTCGGCGAGGGTGGCGAGTGGCCGCTGTTCCTCGACGTCTTCGTCGAGCACGTCGTCGAGGAGGTGCAGGCCGAGACCCAGCATGGAACCAAGGGCACCATTCTCGGCCCGTACTACCTGCCCGGGTCCAAGCGGATCACCTCCCCGGCCACGATGCCGATGCGCGAGGACGAGAAGGGCAGCCCCCTGGTCTTCGCCGGCCAGGTCCGCGACGTCGACGGCAACCCGGCCCCCGGCGCCGAGATCGACATGTGGCAGGCCGACGCCGACGGCTACTACTCCGGGTTCGCCCCGCACCTGCCCGAGGGCAACCTGCGCGCCCTGGTGGTGGCCGACGACGAGGGCCGCTTCGAGATCCGCACCATCCAGCCCGCGCCGTACCAGATCCCCACCGACGGACCCACCGGCAAGCTCATCGAGGCGGCCGGCTGGCACCCGTGGCGCCCGGCCCACCTGCACCTGATCGTCAGCGCCCCGGGCCACCGGGCCATCACCACCCAGCTCTACTTCCGCGGCGGCGAGTGGCTCGACAGCGACGTCGCCTCGGCGGTCAAGCCCGAGCTCGTCCTCGACCCCCAGGACCAGGGCGACGGCACCGCACGGGTCGAGTACGACTTCGTGCTGGAGCGCGACGCGGGCGCTCAGGCCGCGTGACGCCCGCGCCCCGGACCGGACAGCGGGGAGCGGGGACCGGTCCGGGGCTCCCCACCCGTGCCCCCCGGCGCCGAAGACGACGCGCTGCGGGACCACCTCGGCGGCTGAGCGCTACCGCAGGGCCGCGACACCGGCCTGCGGACCGCGGTCCCCGTTCCCCTCGGGAGCGGGTCCGCGGGAGAAGCGCGCGGCGAGCTCGGACCGGGACCGGACACCGAGCTTGGCGTACACCCGGGTGAGGTGGAACTGGACGGTCTTGACCGACAGCAGCATCGATGCGGCCACCTCCTTGTTGGTCAGGCCGGTCGCGACCAGGGTGGCGACGGTGCGCTCCTGCTCGGTGAGGCCCAGCGCGTCGGCCTCGGTCCCGCGTGGCGTGGGGCGGCCGGTCTTGAGCTCCCGGTCGCAGCGCTCCACGTAGACCCGGGCGCCGAGCGCGGCGAACGACTGGCGTGCCGTGGTGAGCAGCGCGGCGGCGTCCCGCCGTCGGCCGGCGCGGCGCAGGGTGATGCCGTGGGCGAAGTCCACCCGCGCGCGCTCGTACGGCAGCGGCAGTCCGGCCAGCCGGGCCCGCGCCTGCTCGAACGCCTCCTCCGCGCCGGGCAGGTCGCCGCGCGCGGCCAGCAGCCGGCCGCGGACGTAGCCGAGCCGGGCGCTCACCGAGCGGTGCCCCCGGCGCTGCGCCGTCGCCTCGAGCGGCACGAGGAACACCTCGGCCTCGGGCAGCCGGTCGGTGACGACGAGGGCGTTGGCGTAGACGTCGTGCCAGGGCCAGAACCCCGGCTCGTCGAGACCGCCGCGCGGCGTCCGGACGGCGAGGGGGGCGAGGTGGCGGACGACCGCCTCGTAGTCCGACCCCGCCTCGGCCACGTGCGCCCGCGCGAGCAGCGCGGGGACGGTCATGACGGTGTAGTCGTGCTCGGTGGCCGCGCCGAGCTGCAGGTGCCGCTCGGCGTCCTCGTGCTCCCCGCGCAGGGCGTGGACCTGGGCGCCGGTCCAGTGCACGAGCGGGCGCAGCAGGTCCAGCCCGGTGGCGCCGAGCAGGGCCTCGGCCTGGCCGACCGCGTCCAGGGCCCCGGGCCAGTCGCCCAGGGCGAAGCGGGTGCGGGCCAGCCACACCAGGGCCCACAGGGAGATCCGGTTCGAGCCGGTCTGCCGCACCGTCGGGACGGCGAACTCCAGCTCCCGCCGGGCCGCCTCGGGCTGGTCCTGCGCCAGGTACAGCCAGCCCAGGCCCATGCGGGCGCGCTGGTGCTGGGGCCCGGCCGGGCTCTCGGCGACCGCGTGCCGGTAGGTGGTGAACGCCTCGTCGACGCAGCCCCGGGCGGCGTGGCCCAGCCCCGCGATGGCGCGGGACTCGACGGCTGCGGGCGAGCCGGGCTCGGCGTACTCGACCGCCCGGCCGGCCCAGCGGACCAGCTCGTCGCCGTCCCAGTCGGCCAGGGCGTGGAGCACGTACCGCTGGCAGACGACGGCGGCGGCACCGCGGTCGGTCCCCCGGAGGCGCCAGGCGGTGTCGAGGTGGGCGGCGGCCTCGGCACGGCGGCCGCGCTGGACGGCGACGTAGGCCAGCACGGCGTCGCGGCGGGGGCCGGTCGGCAGCGCCTCGACCTCGGGGAGGGCGTCCACGGCCTGCCCCAGCAGACCCGCCCCGGCCAGCGCGTCGACGGCCTGGATGAGGCGGGCCTCGCGGTCGGCCCGGGTGGGGCTGATGCGGCCGGCGTCGATGAGCGCGCCCGCGACGACGGCCCACGCCCCCTCGTCGGCCTTGCGCCGCGCCAGCTCCACCAGCTCCTCGGCGAGGCGCGCGTCCGGTAGCGGTGCCGCCTCGACCCGGTGGCGCAGCCGCTCGGTGTCGTCGGTGACCACGGCGGCCGCGCGCAGGTGCAGCTCGTGCCGCGCCCGCGGCGAGAGGGTCGCGTGGACGGCCCCCCGGATGAACCGCTCCGGGAAGGTGAGCGCGTCCAGGCCGTGGCCGGCGGCGGTCGCCAGGAGGCCGGCGGCACAGGCCTCGTCGAGGGCGGCGATCGGGTCGGGCAGACCGGCCAGGGCCGCGGCGTCGGCGAGCACGGGGTTCCGGCCGAGCACGGCCGCCGCCTCGACCAGTGCCCGTGCCGCAGGTGTGCAGCGCTCGAGGGCCTGCTGCACGCGGCGCTGCACGCCGGCCGGCGCGGGGAGCCGGGTCTGCCAGTCCGACCAGCGGACCGGTGGGGTGTCGCGCAACAGCTCGAGGAGGTGGCCGGGGATGCCCGCGGTGTGCTCGCAGAGGCGCCGGGCGACGGGCATCGGGAGGTCGACCGCCGCGACCCGCGCGGCGAGCAGCCGGGTCTCGGCCGGTCGGAGGCGCTGCACGGGGACGGAGGTGGCCGCGAGCCGGTCGAGGACGGCGCCGGCCTCCACGGGGCCGGTGTCCGGCCGGCCGGTGGTGCGGGCGAGGAGCAGCAGCAGCGGAGCGCGGTGGGTGCGCGCGACCGCGGAGGCGATGGCCTGCAGGGAGACCGGGTCCGCGTGGTGGGCGTCGTCGACGACGACCAGCAGCGGCTCCTCCCCGGCCCGGGCCGCCCACCGCCGGGCGAGTGCGGTGCCGAGGTCGACGGGGTCGTCGCCGGCCGGCCGCGCCGGGAGGTCCCGGGGGTCGTCGTCGAGGAGCCGCCGGGCCAGCGCACCGGCCCGGCGGCTCTCCCACGGCAGCCCGGTGGCCGCCTGCGTCGGCACCTCGGGGTGCCGACGCAGGAACCGGCGCAGCAGGGTGGTCTTGCCGATCCCGGCCGGACCCTCGACGACGACCACCACCGGCCCGTCGGCGCCGGCGCGGCGGAGCAGGGCCTCGAGCTGCGCGGTCTCGGCGGCCAGCCCCACGACGTGGGCGTCCTCGTCGGTCGCGCTCACCTCGCCACCGTAGGGCCCGGAGGCCGGCGACCCCCCGTGCGCGGCCGCCCGCCCAGCGGTTCAGCCCAGGTCGCCACCGGCCACCGGCAGGATGGTGCCGGTGATGTAGGAGGCCTCCTCCGACGCCAGGAAGGTGATGGCCGCGGCCTGCTCGTCCAGGGTCCCGTACCGCTTCAGCAGCGACGAGTCCACGGTCTGGTCGACGATCGACCGGTACCAGGACTGCTCCAGCTCCGTCTCCGGCGCCGGGCCGCGCGGGGTGCGGCGCGGAGGGGCGTCGGTCCCGCCCGGGGCGGTGGCGACGACCCGCACGCCGTGCGGGGCCATCTCGAGGGCCAGCGCGGTGGTGATGGCGTTGACCCCGCCCTTGGCCGCCGCGTACGGCAGGCGGTTGACCCCCCGGGTGGCCACCGACGACACGTTGACGATGGTGCCCCGCCCCCGCTCGACCATGTGCGGGACGACGGCGCGGCAGCACCACAGCGTCGGCCACAGCGATCGGTTGATCTCGGCCTGGATCTGCTCGGGCGGGTAGTGCTCGAACGGCTTGGCCCAGATCGTGCCGCCGACGGTGTGGATGGCGACGTCGATGCGGCCGAACCGCGCCAGCGCGGCGTCCACGACGGACCTCGCGCCCTCCCAGGTCTCCAGGTCGGCGACGACGGGCAGCGCCTCCGCCCCGGGCTGCCCCAGCTCCTCGGCCAGGTCCCGCACCAGCTCGGCGCGGTCGGCCAGCACCACGGTCCCGCCCTCGGCGCTGATCCGCCGCGCCGCGCGCTCGCCGATCCCCTGCCCGGCACCGGTGACCAGGACGACCTGACCGGCGAACCGGCCCGGCGTCACGAACCGGGGACGGCGTCCCGCGGCGAGGTCGTGCATGGCCCGGCGGGTGGTCTCCTTGGACCGCTCCGCGTGCTCGGTGATGAGGACGCGCACCCGCTCGCGGTCGCCGTCCCGGAACGCCTCGACGATGTCGAGGTGGTCCTGCGCGCACCGGGGGTGGCACCAGGTGGCCGTGCGGAGGGACTCCTCCATGTGCCCCTTGACGCCGAGCGCCTGGTAGGCGCGCAGCAGGTGCTCGTTGCCGGTGAGGGTGAACAGGTAGTCGTGGAAGGCGGCGTTGGTCTCGGTGTACGCCGCCGCGTCGACGAACCGGTCCCCCTCGACGTAGGGCACGGTGGCCTCGGCCAGCACCCGGTAGCCGATGAGCTCCTGGTGCGTCAGGCGGCCGATGGTGAGCTCGGCGGCGCCGAGCTCCAGCGCCCGGCGGGCGTCGAAGATGGCGTCGGACTCGTGCACCGACGGGTGCTCCTCACCGATCTCGTACCCGTCGGCGGTGATGGAGTAGCCCTCGGGGGTCAGGGTCGGCTGGACCTCCGCGTCCTCGGTCCCGGCGTCCGGCTGACCGGCCGGCGCCGGGGGCGCCGGCGGGGTGAGCTGCTCGAGCTCGACCGGGGGCAGCATCTCCTGACCGGCGACGGCGCGGGCACCGACGGCGGGCACGAGGTCCTCCGCGTCGTCCACGGGCAGGACGTCCCCGGTGGGGAACGGCTCTCCCAGCTGCTGCCCCGCCAGCCGCCACATGTCCGCCGGCGACTCGGTGCGCGGCCCGGGTCCGTCGGCGCCGAGGGGGGTCAGCTCCACCGGCGGGAACAGGCTCTGCCCGGCCGACGTCCGGCCCTCCCGGCCGTCCAGGGCCAGCAGCTCGGCGACGGTGTCCGGGACGACGACGACCGGCACCGGCGGCGGCTCCGGGGCGACCGCCTCGGACTCCGGCACGACGGCCTCGGCCTCCGGCGCGACGACCTCCTCGGGGACTTGCGTCGGGACCGCGGCCAGCGCGAACTTCTCGTAGTAGAAGCCCGAGGGGGTCACCCCCAGCCCGGCGACGTGCTTGCGGACCGCCTCCACCATGGGCGGCGGGCCGCAGAGGTACACCGCGGCACCGCCGTCGTGCAGGTGCTCGGGCCCGTACAGGCCCGTGACGTAGCCCTGGTTGGGGGCCTTCGTGGCGGGGTCGGCGACGCAGTAGTCCCAGGTGAGCCCGTCGATGCTGCCCGCGAGCTGCTCGATGACCTCCATCTGGACCAGGTCGTCGTCGGTCGTGACCCCGTAGACCAGGTGCATCTGCCGGTCGCTGCGGTTGCCCTCCAGCGTCCGCAGGATGGACAGGATCGGCGCCAGTCCGGTGCCGCCGGCCAGGAGCAGCAGCGGGGTGTCGGACTCGCGCAGGAAGAAGCTGCCGTGCGGACCGGTGAAGGTGATCTCGTCCCCGACCGCGGCGCGCTCCTCCAGCCAGGTCGACATGACGCCGCCGGGCGTCAGCTTGACCAGGAACGTCAGCGCCTCGTCCTGCGGAGCGCTGCTGAAGGAGTACGACCGGGACTCCTCGGTCCCCGGGACGGCGATGTTGACGTACTGCCCGGGGAGGAACGCCAGGGCGTCCCGGTCGTCGATCTCGATGGTCAGCGCGACCGTCGTCGGGGACAGCCGGTCCAGCGCGGTGAGGCGACCGCGGTGGGTGGCAGCGCTGGTCTTGGCCACCGCGGAGGTGGTCGCGATCTGCAGCACCAGGTCCGAGCGCGGCTTCATGCTGCAGGGCAGCACGTACCCGTTCCGCGCCTCGTCGTCCGACAGTGCGTCCTCGAGGTAGGTGCCCCCGTCGAACTCACCCGACTCGCAGAGCGCCTTGCACGTCCCGCAGGCGCCGTCACGGCAGTCCAGCGGGATGTTGATCCGCGCCCGGTAGGACGCGTCGGCGACGGTCTGGTCGTCCCGGCAGGTGATGAAGCGGGTGACCCCGTCCTCGAACGCGAGTGCCACGCGGTGGTCCATGGAAATCTCCGTCGTCTCGGCGGAACAGCAGCTGGGAGTCAAACGGCGTGCGGGGGCCGCTGCTCAGAGGTGGTAGACGTCGACCACGTGGTGGATGTAGTCGTTCTTCAGCACCACGGTCTTGCGCCGGATGAGCGGCGCGGGCCCGGAGAAGTCGATCGTGTAGAACGACGTCCCGTAGTAGGGGTCGACGGTCTTGTACCGGAAGTACATCGTGTGCCAGTTGAACCGGACGTCGACCAGGTCGCCGCGGCGCTCGATGACCTCCACGTTGGTGATGTTGTGGTTGGTGCGGGGCTCGGGCAGCGACGTCGCGCTGGAGCGCTCGGTGCGGATCCGGAAGACGCGGTCCTCCAGGCCACCCTTGTTCGAGTAGTAGATGAGGGACATCTCGCGCTGCGGGTCCTCGGTGAGCCGGTCGTCGTCGGCCCACGACGGCATCCAGAAGACGACGTCGTCGGCGTAGCACTCCAGCCACTTCTCGAACTCACGGTCGTCGAGGTAGCGGGCCTC
>DASQXT010000059.1:0-2878 GCA_035639575.1 Geodermatophilus sp. | reverse complement strand
CCGGCCCCGGCCGGTGTCGGGGAGACGGCCGTCCTCGACGTCGACGAGTTCGGCGGCCGCGTCGAGCGCACCGAGCTGCCCGGTGGCCTGCGGGTGCTGACCGAGACGATGCCCGGAGTGCTGTCGGCGACCGTCGGCATCTGGGTCGGCGTCGGCTCGCGGGACGAGACCGACGCGGTCGCCGGCTCCTCGCACTTCCTCGAGCACCTGCTGTTCAAGGGGACCGGCAGCCGCAGCGCGCTGGAGATCGCGACGGCCATGGACGCCGTGGGCGGTGAGATGAACGCCTTCACCGCCAAGGAGCACACCTGCTACTACGCCAACGTGCTCGCCAGCGACCTGCCGCTGGCCGTCACCCTGCTCGGCGACCTGGTCACCGACGCGCTCAACACGGCCGCGGACCTGGAGAGCGAGCGGACGGTGGTGCTCGAGGAGATCGCCATGCGCGATGACGAGCCCTCCGACCTGGTGCACGACCTCTTCGCCGAGACGCTGTTCGGCGGCACCGCCCTGGGCCGGTCGGTGCTCGGCACGGTCGAGTCCATCGAGGCCCTGACCCGGGACGACGTCGACGGCTGGTACCGCCGGCGCTACACCGTCCCCTCGATCGTGGTCACCGCGGCCGGCCGGGTGGAGCACCAGCAGGTGCTGGACCTGGTCACCGCGGCCTTCGGCGACCGGCTGTCGGGTCCGGCCCGTCCGGCACCGCTGCGGCGCGGCGAGGAGGGCGCGGCGACCGGCCCCGCCCGGCCGACCGGGCTGGTGCGGCGCCGCACGGAGCAAACCCACCTGCTGCTCGGCTCGGTGGGGATCGGCCGGCTCGACGAGCGGCGCTACGCGGCGGCGGTCATGGAGACCGCCGTCGGTGGGGGCATGAGCTCGCGGTTGTTCCAGGAGATCCGGGAGAAGCGCGGGCTGGTCTACAGCGTCGGTTCGTCGCTGTCGCACTACGCCGGCACCGGGTCGTTCTCCGTCTACGCGGGCTGCTCGCCCAAGCGGGTGCCCGAGGTCCTGCGACTGGTCCGCGAGGAGCTGGCGCGCGTGGCCGCCGACGGCCTGACCGCCGAGGAGGTCGCACGGGGACGCGGGCAGCTCAAGGGCGGCCTGGTCCTCGGCCTGGAGGACACCGGCTCGCGCATGAGCCGGCTGGGCAAGAGCGAGCTCTCCTACGGGGAGTACCTGCCCGTGCGGGAGGTGCTCGCCCGGCTGGACGGCGTCGACGAGGACCAGGTCCGCGCGATCGCCGCCGAGCTGCTCACCCGGGAGACGTGCCTGGCCGTGGTGGGTCCCTACCGCGAGTCGGACCTCGACCGGCTCTGATGGCCCGTCCGCACCCCGCTCTCGCCGTCCACGGTGCGCTCTCGCGCGGCGTGTTCGCCGTCGTCGTCCTGGTGTCGCTGGCCGTGCTCTTCGCCCCGGCGGATGACGTCCCCTCGGCGCCTCCGGGGGTGGACAAGCTGGTGCACCTGCTCCTGTTCGCCGCGCTGGCGGGCAGCGGCAGGTGGGCCGGTGCGCGCGCCGGCGTCCTCGGCGTGCTCCTCGTCGGCTACGGCGCACTCAGCGAGGTGGTCCAGGGGCTGTCGGCGCTGGAGCGGTCGGCGTCGGTGGCCGACTGGATCGCCGACGTCGTCGGCGTCCTCGCCGGTCTGCTGGCGTGGGCCTGGGCCGGACGGCGGGCCCGGGCCTGACCGAGGAGCGGCCTTGCGTCACGCGCCGGTGCCCGGAAGCCTGATCCGGTGACCACGAGCTCCGCCGCCTCCGACCAGCACGGATCCACCGCCCCCACCAGCGGGACCTCGCTCATCCCCGTCGGCGTCCTGGGCGCCCGCGGGCGGATGGGCACCGAGGTCGTCAAGGCGGTCGAGGGCGCCGAGGACCTCGAGCTCGTCGCCATGGTCGACGCGGGGGACTGGCTGTTCGACCTGGCGAACGCCGGCGCGCAGGTGGTCGTCGACTTCACCCGGCCGGACGTCGTCATGGACAACATCCGGTTCTGCATCGACAACGACATCCACTGCGTCGTCGGCACGACCGGCTTCGACGACGAGAAGCTCGCCACCGTCGCCGCGTGGCTGGAGCCCAAGCCCGACGTCGGTGTCGTCATCGCCCCCAACTTCGGCATCGGCGCCGTCCTGCTCATGCGGTTCGCCCAGGAGGCGGCGCGGTTCTTCCCCTCCACGGAGATCGTGGAACTGCACCACCCGAACAAGGTCGACGCGCCCTCGGGCACGGCGGTGCGGACCGCCCGCCTGGTCGCCGCCGCCCGCCGGGCGGCCGGCCTCCCCGCCTCACCGGACGCCACCACCGACTCGCTCCCGGGTGCCCGGGGTGCCGACGTCGAGGGCGTCCCGGTGCACGCGGTCCGGCTGACCGGTCTGGTGGCGCACCAGGAGGTGCTCATGGGCGCCGCGGGGGAGACCCTCACCCTGAGGCACGACTCCTACGACCGGGCCTCCTTCATGCCCGGCGTGCTCCTGGCCGTCCGGGAGATCGGCCGGCACCCCGGCCTGACGGTCGGCATCGAGGGCTTCCTGGGGCTGTGACGGCCCGTCGGCAGGGTGTGACGACCGACGCCTCGGGCCGACTTGTGCACCGGCCCCGAGAGTCGTGTATGGTTCTCTACGCGCCGGACGGGCCCGGGAGGGCCGCGGAGAGCACCCCCGGGTGCAGGACTCCGAAGACGGCGTAGAGTGGGACAAGCCGCCAGAGACGAAGCCCGAGAGGGTCGAGTCGCTGCGCGTCCGCTCCTTGAGAACTCAACAGCGTGCCGAAAGTCAGTGCCAAGTAGCAACCCCGTTGTGGGTTTTTTTGGTTGAGATTGATCGAGAGCGTCCAGTTCTCGGTTCTCGGCCGGGGTTCAAGCATCTACGGAGAGTTT
>DASQXT010000058.1:0-2055 GCA_035639575.1 Geodermatophilus sp. | reverse complement strand
GCGGTTGAGGCCCGCCGTGCCGTAGGTGCGCACGCGGGTCACCGCGTCCAGGTCCAGGACGTCGGTCAGCACCGTCTCGGCCTCACTGGGCGCGGACGTCCGGACCAGGCCCTCGGGGTCGACCACGAGGCTCCGGCCGGCGCCGTCGGGGGCCGCGGCGTTGACGCTGAGGACGTAGACCTGGTTGACGATGGCGTTGGCCCGGGCGAGCACCAGCTCCTGGGCCCGGTC
Source organism: Geodermatophilus sp. (assembly GCA_035639575.1). GTDB lineage: Bacteria > Actinomycetota > Actinomycetes > Mycobacteriales > Geodermatophilaceae > Geodermatophilus. Next base: position 1,824 of record DASQXT010000058.1, on the reverse strand, counting down.
GCCGGTCGTGGTCTTCACCGGGTTGACGACGACCTCCGCGCCCATCCACGCGAGGTGGCGGGTGACCTCGGGGAACCAGGCGTCGTAGCAGATGGAGAAGCCCAGCCGGCCGACGTCGGGCACGTCGAAGACCACGAACCGGTCCCCGGGGCGGTAGGGCTCGAACGGCCGCCATGGGAAGACCTTGCGGTAGGACGCGGCCAGGGTGCCGTCGGGGCCGTAGGCCAGGGCGGTGTTGTAGAGCGCGCCGTCCTCACCGCGCTCGCAGACGCTGCCGGGCAGCAGCCAGATGCCGAGGTCGCCGGCCAGCTCCGTGAGGGCCTTGCCGCGGGGGCCGTCCAGCGGCTCCGCGGACGCCTCCAGCTGCGCCGTCCGCTCGGCCGGTGAGCCCTCGGTGCCGCACAGGTGCAGCTCCGGGAGCGCGACGAGGCGGGTCTGCGGGAAGCCGGCGACCAGGTCGGCGACGGACTCGGCGAAGCCGGTGAGCGGGGCGGTCGCCGGGTGCGGTGCCGACTGGACGAGGGCGACGGGCAGTACACGGGACAAGGCGATCCCCCGGAGGTCGAGGCTGCGTCGAGGAGGGCGTGTGCCGGGGCTCACACGCCCGGCGCCGCGCAGCAAAACTAGGCCAGAGTGAACACTTAAACAAGGTGTTCACGAGGATCACTTTTCATCGGCTCTCGGATACCGTGGCGCCGTGCCGCCCCGCTCGGAGCCCTCAGCCGCCGCCTCCCCGGTCCGGGCGCGCCCGGTCGACCTCGGGGCGCCGGCGCTGGTGGGCATCCGTCGGCTGACCGCGCTGGACACGGTCCGCGCGCGGATCGCCCTCGCCGTCGACCTCGGCCTGCTCGGTCCCGGTGAGCGGCTCCCCGCCAGCGAGGAGATCGCCCGGACGCTGGGCGTGGGGGAGATGACCGTGCGGCGGGCGCTGGTGTCGCTGTGCCGCGACGGCGTGCTCGAGCGCCGTCCTGGCAGGGCCGGCGGCACGCTGGTCGCCCAGCACCCGGCCCGGGGGGCCGTCCGGGAGATCGCCGCGTACGCCGCGTCGGCGACCGCGGTGCACCGGCTCATCGACCAGCGGGTCCTGGTCGAGTGCGGTGTCGCGCACCTGGCGGCGCGGGAGGTCGGCGAGGAGAGCCTCGCCCGGCTGCGGAGCCTGGTCGAGGAGATGGACGCAGCAGCGGCGTGGACCGACTTCCACGCTCTCGACCAGCGGTTCCACGAGACCGTGGCGGCAGCGACCGGCCTGCCCGTCGAGCCCTACCGCGCGCTGCTCGAGGAGCTGTACGCCTACTTCCTGCCCTATCCGATCGACCGTCTGCGGGAGTCCAACGACGAGCACCGCCGGCTGGTCGACGCGCTCGAGCGCAGGGATCCGGTCGCCGCGGTGGAGGTCGCCCGACAGCACGTGAGCGTCCTGCACGAGAGCATGTTCGTGGGACTCCTGGACCAGGGGGACGACGGCCCGAGCTGACCTCCCGCTCGCGTATCGCGCCGGTGCACCTGTCGGAGTCGCCGGTGTGCCCGTCCGAGGACCGGTCCCGGTGTGCCGCGCGGGCCGAACCAGCCGGTGGGGCGGTGGCAGACCAGAGGAACGGTGGATGTGGTTGGGCCACCCGCGGGGACGAGAGTCGACGCGGTGTCGGTCGGCGCCGACGACCGCGCCGGTTGCCGTCAGACTGCGGGGACGTCGTGGAAGGGAGTGACCATGACGACTCAGCACGTTCGTGCCGCCGCGGGCGACACGTACGACCACCTGGGTCTGCGTCTGCGCATGCGCCTCACCGGCCGGGAGACCGCGGGCGGCCTCGCGCTGATCGAGCA
>DASQXT010000057.1:0-5274 GCA_035639575.1 Geodermatophilus sp. | reverse complement strand
ACCCGCTCGGGGTCGAAGAGCCGACCCCGGTCGCGGCCGGCCAGGGCGGCGAAGGCGACCGGGGTGTAGGGCGGCCGGAACGTGGTGGTGCCGGTGTCCTGCACCGGGACCCCGAGCAGCTCGGCGGTGATCCCGGAGGTGAGGACGCCGGAGGTCTTGCCCTGGTCGTGCGCGGTGCCGATCGTCGTGTAGCGCTTGATGTGCTCGATGGAGCGCAGGCCGGCGCCGACCGCGCGGGCGATGTCGGCGACCGTCGCGTCGCGCTGCAGGTCCACGAACGAGGTGCTGCCCTCGGCGCCGGAGGTGTCCGGCACCCGCCACAGCACCAGCGGCGCGGTCGGGACGACGGGCTCCGGGGCGGTGGGCAGCCGGTCGTCGGCCGCCGGTGGGACGGCCAGCGCGCCCAGCGCGGCGCGGGCCACGCGCTGCCCGTCGGCCAGGCACCCGGCCAGGTCCAACACGCCGGCGGCCGAGCCGGCGACGGCCAGGCCGTCGAGCTCCTCACCGGGGAGGAACGCGCCGAGGCCCTCGTCGTAGCGCAGCCGGCCCCGGGCCTGGCTGAACAGGTGCACCGCGGGGTTCCAGCCCCCGCTGACCAGGAGCAGGTCACAGGCGATCGCGCTGCTGGCGCCGACCTCGCCGTCCGCGAACGGGGCGACGAGGGCGTGGGTGACCCGCTCGACACCCTGCGTGCCGGTCACGACGGCGCCGGACAGGACGCGGATGCCCGCGTGCTCGCACTCCGCGCGGCGCGGCGAGCCCTCCGGCCGGGCGTCGACCACCGCCTGCACGTGCACACCCGCGCGGTGCAGGTCGAGGGCGGCGTCGTAGGCGCTGTCGTTCGTGGTGAACACGACGGCCTCGCGGCCGGGCAGCACGCCGTACCGGTGCAGGAACGTCCGGGCGGCGCCGGCGAGCATGGTCCCCGGGCGGTCGTTGTCGGCGAACACGACCGGGCGCTCGTGCGCCCCTGTCGCGACGACGATCGAGCGCGCCCGGAGGCGCCACACCCGCTGGCGGGAGACGTGCTTGGGCGCGGCGGCGCCGAGGTGGTCGGTGCGCCGCTCCAGGGCCAGGACGAAGCCGTCGTCGTAGCTGCCGAAGGCGGTGGTGCGCTGCAGGTGCAGCACGTCCGGGTGGCCGGCCAGCTCGGCGACCGCCGCGGCGACCCACTGCAGCGCCGGAGCGTCGTCGAGCCGCTCGGTGCCCGACAGCAACGAGCCGCCGGCCTCGGACTGCTCGTCGACGAGCGCGACGCGGGCACCGGACCGCGCGGCGGTGAGCGCGGCGGCCAGCCCCGCGGGTCCGGCGCCCACGACCAGCACGTCGACGTGGTGGTGGACCGCGTCGTAACGGGCGGAGTCGGGGACGTCGGCGAGGCGGCCCTGCCCCGGCAGGCCGTGGGCGACCAGCCCGTCGGAGAGCTCGACGGTGGTGGCCAGCAGCATGGGCTCCGGGAAGGGCTCCTCGATCTGCACCAGGCCGCCCGGGTCCTCGGCCCAGGCGGCCGCGATGCCGCGCGGACGGCCGAACTTGATGCTGGTGGCGACCTGGTGCCGGCCGGAGGCCAGCAGCGCCGAGGCCAGCGTGTCGCCGGGGTGGCCCGTGAGGCGCTGCCCGTCGAAGGTGAACTCGAGGGTGGTGGCGCGGTCGATGCGGCCGCCCTCGGCGGTGCGGAAGGGACTCGTCATGGGGTCACCGGCTTCGGGTCATCGAGGCGGGAGACGCTCTCGAAGCGGTAGGTGGCGGTGTCGCGGATCGCGTTGAACCAGCGCCGGCAGCCGGCGCTGTGGCTCCAGCGCTCGGCGAAGCGGCCCTTGGTGTTGTCGCGGAAGAAGACGTAGTGCGCCCACTCCTCGTCGGACAGCTCCGCCGGACTCTCCGGGTAGGCGACGTGGGCCTGGCCGCCGTAGTGGAACTCGACCTCCTCGCGGGGGCCGCACCACGGGCATTCGATGAGTTGCATCGGAGGACTCCCTGGGTCAGTGGGCCACGGCAGCGGCGCCGTGCTCGTCGACGAGCGCGCCGGTGACGAATCGGTCGAGGCTGAACGGCGCCACCGTGGGGTGGGGCTCGTCGTCGGCGATGGTGGCGGCCAGGCACCAGCCGATGCCCGGCGTGGCCTTGAACCCACCCGTCCCCCAGCCGCAGTTGAGGTAGACGTTGTCGTAGGGGGTCCGGCCCACGATCGGGGAGGCGTCGGGGCTGACGTCGACGATGCCGCCCCAGGTGCGCAGCAGGTGCGCCCGGGCGAAGACCGGGAACAGCTCCACGGCAGCGGCCATCTGCCGCTCGATGATGTGGAAGGCGCCGCGCTGGCCGTACCCGTTGTAGGAGTCCACGCCCGCCCCCATGACCAGCTCGCCCTTGTGCGCCTGGGAGACGTACACGTGGACGGCGTTGGACATGACGATCGTGGGGTGCACCGGCTCGAGCAGCTCGGAGACCAGGGCCTGCAGCGGGTGGCTCTGCACCGGCACGCGGAAGCCGAGCATGTCGGTGAGCGTCGTGGTGTGCCCGGCCGCGCACAGCGCCACCGTCCCGGCCGCGATGTCCCCGCGCGTCGTCCGCACCCCGGTGACCCGGTTGCCCTCGGTGGTGAACCCGGTGACCTCGCAGTTCTGGATCAGGTCGATCCCGGCCTCGGAGGCCCGCCGGGCGAACCCCCACGCCACGTAGTCGTGCTTGGCGATGCCCGCGCGCGGCTGGTAGGTCGCGCCCAGCACCGGGTAGCGGATGTCGGTCGAGGTGTTGACGATCGGGCAGATCTTGCGGACCTCGTCCGGCTCGACCCACTCGGCGTCGACCCCGTTGAGCTTGTTGGCCTCGACCCGCCGGACGCTGTCCCGCACGTCCTGCAGGGTGTGCGCCAGGTTCAGCACCCCGCGCTGGCTGAACAGGATCGGGTAGCCGAGGTCCTCCTCCAGCCCCTCCCACAGCTTCAGCGAGTGCTCGTAGATGGCCGCGCTCTCGTCCCACAGGTAGTTCGAGCGGATCAGGGTGGTGTTGCGGGCCATGTTGCCGCCGGCCAGCCAGCCCTTCTCCAGCACCGCCACGTTCGTGATCCCGTGGTTCTTGGCCAGGTAGTGCGCGGTGGCCAGGCCGTGCCCGCCGCCGCCGACGATGACGACGTCGTAGGACTTCTTCGGCTCCGGGTTCCGCCAGAGGAAGTCCGGGTGCTCCGGCAGGTCCGCGCCGGGGGTTCGGGGGCTCATCGGCCGGCCTCCGTCAGGTCGGGGTACAGGGGGTGGCGGTCGGCGAGGCGGGAGACCCGGGTCCGGAGCCCGGCCAGCTGGTCGTCCCCGGTGGAGGGCCGCAGCGCCTCGGCGATGATGTCGGCGACCTCGGCGAAGTCGTCCAGGTCGAAGCCCCGGGCAGCCAGCGCGGGGGTCCCGATGCGGACGCCGGAGCTGACCATCGGCGGCCGGGGGTCGAAGGGCACCGCGTTGCGGTTGACGGTGATCCCGACCGAGTGCAGCCGGTCCTCGGCCTGCCGGCCGTCGAGCTCGGACTCGCGCAGGTCCACGAGGACCAGGTGGACGTCCGTGCCGCCGCTCACGACGTTGACGCCGGCCGCGCGGGAGTCGGGGGCCAGCAACCGGTCGGCGAGGATCCGGGCGCCGGCGAGGGTCCGCTCCTGGCGCTCGCGGAACTCCGGCTCGCCGGCGAGCTTGAAGGCCACCGCCTTGGCGGCGATGACGTGCTCGAGCGGCCCGCCCTGCTGGCCGGGGAAGACCGAGGAGTTGAACTTCTTCGCCAGGTCGGCCGTGGCCAGGATGACCCCGCCGCGCGGGCCGCCCAGGGTCTTGTGGGTGGTCGAGGTGACCACGTGCGCGTGCGGCACCGGGGACGGGTGGAGTCCCGCGGCCACCAGCCCGGCGAAGTGGGCCATGTCGACCATCAGGTAGGCGCCGACCTCGTCGGCGATCCGCCGGAACTCGGCGAAGTCCAGCTGCCTCGGGTAGGCCGACCAGCCCGCGACGATCAGCTTGGGCCGCCGCTCGTGGGCCAGCCGCTCGACCTCGGCCATGTCCACGAGGTGGTCGTCGGGCCGCACGTGGTAGGCCGCGACGTCGTAGAGCTTGCCGGAGAAGTTGAGCTTCATCCCGTGGGTCAGGTGCCCCCCGTGGGCCAGGTCCAGCCCCAGGATGGTGTCGCCGGGCTGCAGCAGGGCGGACATCGCCGCGGCGTTCGCCTGCGCGCCGGAGTGCGGCTGGACGTTGGCGTACTCGGCCCCGAACAGGGTCGTCAGCCGGTCGATGGCCAGCTGCTCGATGACGTCGACGTGCTCGCACCCGCCGTAGTACCGCCGACCCGGATAGCCCTCGGCGTACTTGTTCGTCAGCACCGAGCCCTGGGCCTGCATGACAGCCGCCGGAGCGAAGTTCTCGCTGGCGATCATCTCCAGCGTCGTCTGCTGCCGGACCAGCTCATCCGCGATCGCGCGGTGCACCTCGGGGTCGGTGTCCCTCAGCGACCGGCTGAGCACCCGGTCCGGACCGGCCGGGGCCTGCAGCTCCCCCTCCACCTGGACGACCATGCCGGGATCCCTTCTGTCATGAACAATCTGCGAAGACTGGTATATCAGTCGTGCAACACGCTAGGTCGGATTTCCGCCGGGGTCAAGAGGTGTCCTGGAACTCGTCTCCACCGGCGGCCCGGCCTCCGTCCCGAGGCCACCTCCGCGGTACTGCGGCCATGCGCGGCGGCGTCCGCGTCCGGCGACCCCACGGCCCTCGTGGAGCAGGCGGTGGTCGATCCCCGGCACATCGAGGTGCACGTGCTCGCCGGCGACGTGGTGCACCTGTTCGAGCGGGACGGCTCGGTGCAGCGCCGCCGCCAGAGGGTCGTCGCGCTCGCGCCGGCGCCGGTGACCGGCAAGCGACCCCGCGCCCCTGCGAGCGGCCGCACCCTCTCGGGACTGCCCTCGGCGTCGAGCCCTGTCGCCAGGGTGGTGGATTCCTGCGCCGTCGTGGATGCGTCGCCCTCCGCCGCCCACGGCGGAGGCCATCCGCCCGGCATCCTCGGGCCGGGGTCCTCGGCGAGCACACCGACGACGTCCTCGGGTCGTTCCGGGACCAGCACCCCGTCAGGGGGCCGCCCGGAGGTCGTCGAACCGGGCCTACGCTGCCAGGTTCAGCGGAAGACGACGGTGCTGGAGCCGTTGAGCAGCACCCGCTGCTCGCTGTGCCAGCGCACCGCCCGGGACAACGCCAGCGCCTCGGCGTCCTGCCCGACCGTGGCCAGCGCACGCGGGTCGTAGGTGTGGTCGAT
>DASQXT010000056.1:0-22152 GCA_035639575.1 Geodermatophilus sp. | reverse complement strand
GGCGGCTCGATCTTGTTCTTGATGCCGTCGAGGCCGGCCATCAGCATCGCCGAGAAGGCGAGGTAGGGGTTGGCCGACGGGTCGGGCACGCGGAACTCGATGCGCTTGGCCTTGGGGCTGTCGCCGGAGATCGGGATGCGGCAGCAGGCCGAGCGGTTGCGGGCCGAGTAGACCAGGTTGATCGGGGCCTCGTAGCCGGGCACCAGGCGGTGGAAGCTGTTCACCGTCGGGTTGGTGAAGGCCAGCAGCGACGGGGCGTGGGCCAGCAGGCCGCCGATGTAGTGGCGGGCGGTGTCGGACAGGCCCGCGTAGCCGGTCTCGGCGTGGAAGAGCGGCTCGCCGTCCTTCCAGAGCGACTGGTGGCAGTGCATGCCGGAACCGTTGTCACCGAACAGCGGCTTGGGCATGAAGGTGGCGCTCTTGCCCGCGGCCCAGGCGGTGTTCTTGATGATGTACTTGAACAGCATCAGGCTGTCGGCCGACCGCAGCAGGGTGTCGAACTTGTAGTTGATCTCGGCCTGCCCGCCGGTGCCCACCTCGTGGTGACCGCGCTCGAGCTCCAGGCCCGCGCGGGTCAGGTTGAGCATCATGTCCGCGCGCAGGTCGCTCTGGTGGTCGTAGGGCTCGACCGGGAAGTAGCCGCCCTTGGGCCGGGTCTTGTAGCCCAGGTTCGGGCCGCCGTTCTCGCCGGTCAGCGAGCCGGAGTTCCAGGAGCCCTCGACCGCGTCGATGTGGTAGTAGCCCTCGTTGATGCCGGTCGAGTGCCGCACCGAGTCGAAGACGTAGAACTCCGCCTCGGGGCCGAAGTAGGCGGTGTCGGCGATGCCGCTGCTGGCGAGGTATGCCTCGGCCTTCTTCGCCACGTTCCGCGGGTCGCGGCTGTAGGCCTCGCGGGTGATCGGGTCGTGGATGAAGAAGTTGATGTTCAGCGTCTTGTGCTTGCGGAACGGGTCCACGAAGGCGCTGTTGGCGTCGGGCAGCAGCAGCATGTCCGACTCGTTGATCGCCTGGAAGCCGCGGATCGAGGAGCCGTCGAACCCGAGACCGTCGGAGAACGTGTCCTCGCCGAAGGTCGACGCGGGGATCGTAAAGTGCTGCATGACGCCGGGCAGGTCGCAGAAGCGGACGTCGACGAACTGGACGTCGTTGTCGCGGATGTAGGCGGCGACCTCGTCGGGACTGGTGAACATCGATCCTCCGGGTTGGGGCGGACAGCCGGTGGCGAACGTACGAGCGGGCGGTTGCCCTGCGGTGTCTCGGGTGTTTCGGGCCGGTAACAACGCTCTCGGCGTGTCGCCGACCCCGTCTCCGCCGGTGAGGCGGACGGTCTGCGCGCGCGTCCTACGCTGAGGTCCATGGTCAGGGACGCGCAGCCACCCTCTCAAGAGCGCCCGCGGGGCGCAGCGCTGGGGCTGCCCGCCGAGGGGCCCGGCTCCCTGGCCTCCTTCGGCAGCCGGATCGGCGCCTTCCTCGTCGACGCCGTGGCCGCGGCGCTGATCGCGGGCCTGTTCACCGCGCCCTCGCTGCCCGGCAACTGGAGCATGCTGCCGTTCGGGTTGATCACCGTGGTCACGCTCGTCGCCTTCGGGCAGACGCCGGGGATGCGGCTGCTCGGCCTGCGGCTGGCACACCCCCGGGCGGGTGAGCGGCTGGCGCTGTGGCGGGCCGTCGTCCGGACGGCGCTGCTCATGCTGCTGGTGCCCGCGCTCGTGGTGGACGCCGACGGCCGCGGGCTGCACGACCGGCTGACCGACACGGCCGTCGTCCGCGACACGTGATCGTCCGCCGGGAGCGGCCGGCCGACTCCGCCGCCGTCCACGCGCTGCACGCCGCCGCCTTTCGGCCGCCCGGGGCGCGGCCCGACGCCGACGTCGTCGAGGCCCGGCTGACCGACGAGCTGCGCGAGGACGCCGGCTTCCTGCCGCACCTGTCCCTCGTCGCCACGGACGGCGCGGTGGTCGGCCACGTGATCGCCACCCGTGGCCGGCTGGAGCCCCTCGGCGTCCCGGCGCTCGGGCTGGGACCGCTCGGTGTCCTCCCCGCGGCGCAGGGCCGCGGGGTGGGCACCGTGCTGGTGCACGCCCTGCTCGCCGTGGCCGAGGCGGCCGACGAGCGGCTGGTCGCGCTGCTCGGGGCGCCGGGCTACTACCGGCGGTTCGGGTTCGTCGCGGCCGCCACCGTGGGGGTGGCCGCGCCCGACCCGGCGTGGGGCGAGCACTTCCAGGCCCGCTGGCTCGGGGAGCGGCGCGCCGAGGGCACGTTCCGGTACGCGGAGCCCTTCGCCCGGCTCTAGCCCCCGGACGCACAGAGCCCCCGCTCCGTACGGCACGGGGGCTCTGTCCTCGTCGTCCTACCGGCGGCGGACCTGGCGCTGGCTGACGGTCATCTGGCGACCGCCGGGCAGCGGGCCGCCGGGCACCGGCATCCGCGCGCCGCCGAGCGCGGCCACCCGCTTGCGCAGGGCGTTGAGCTCACCGCCGTCGAGGTTGCGCGGCAGCTTCATCACGTGGGCACTGAGCTTGCGCAGCGGCACCTGCCCCTCCTCGTCGCCGACGAGGACGTCGTAGATCGGGGCGTCCCCGGCGATGCGGGCGATGCGCTTCTTCTCCTGCGCCAGCAGGGGGCGGACCCGCGACGGCGCGCCCTCGCCGACCAGGACCACACCGGGACGGCCGAGCACCCGGTGGACGGCGTCGAGCTGGGTCGTGCCGGCGACGCCCGAGGAGACCTGCCAGTCACCGCGCATGCCCTCGAGGACCCACGCGGCCGCGCCGGGCTGGCCCTCCACCTGGCGGTAGGCCGAGCCCTGCGCGCGGCGACCGAAGACGATCAGCGCGGCCAGCACGCCGAAGAGGACCGCGATGGGCAGGAAGAGGAACGGCGAGCCGAGCAGGATGCCGATCAGCTCGAAGACCGCGGCCGCCGCCACGAAGGCGATGAGCATGAACCACGGCAGCTTGGGGTCGTTCTTGCGGGTCAGCGAGTAGGCCTGCTTCATCATGCGGGCCTGGTCGCCGACCTTCTTGAGGCGGCCCACCTTGGGGTGGCCGTCCTTGCCGACCTTCGTCGCCCCCTTGCCGCGGCCTCGGGAGCCGGGCCTGGTGGCGGCCTTGCCGGTGCCGGACGGCGCGGGGGAGTCGGTGGGCCTGCTGCGTGCCATGTCCCCAGGATAGGGGCGCGCGCGGCCGACCCCGCCGGACCGGCCGCGACGTCCTCAGATCGAGCGGGTCAGCCCACGCGCCTCGACGGCCTGCTGGTACAGCCGGCCCGCCCGGTAGGAGCTGCGCACCAGCGGCCCGGCGAGCACGCCGGGGAAGCCGATCTCCTCCGCGGTCTGCTGGAAGCCGACGAACTCGTCGGGCTTGACCCAGCGGACGACGGGGTGGTGCCGCGGCGAGGGCCGCAGGTACTGGGTGATGGTCAGCAGGTCGCAGCCGGCCTCGTGCAGGGCGCGCATCGTCTCGACGACCTCGCCGGGCTCCTCGCCCATGCCCAGGATGAGGTTGGACTTGGTGACCAGGCCGGCCTCGCGAGCGGCGGTGAGGACGGCCAGCGAGCGCTCGAACCGGAAGCCGGGGCGGATCCGCTTGAAGATCCGCGGCACGGTCTCGACGTTGTGCGCCAGGACCTCCGGGCGGGAGGAGAAGACCTCGGCGAGCTGGTCGGGGTCGGCGTTGAAGTCGGGGATGAGCAGCTCGACACCGCACCCCGGGACGGCGGCGTGGATCTGCCGCACCGTCTCGGCGTAGAGCCAGGCGCCGCCGTCGGGCAGGTCGTCACGGGCGACGCCGGTGACCGTGGCGTAGCGCAGCTGCATCGTGGCGACGCTCTCGGCGACCCGGCGCGGCTCGTCGGCGTCGAACTCGGCGGGCTTGCCCGTGTCGATCTGGCAGAAGTCGCACCGCCGGGTGCACTGGTCGCCGCCGATGAGGAAGGTGGCCTCCCGGTCCTCCCAGCACTCGTAGATGTTGGGACAGCCGGCCTCTTCGCAGACGGTGTGCAGGCCCTCCCGGCGGACCAGCGACTTCAGCTCGGTGTACTCCGGGCCGGTCTTCAGCCGGGTCTTGATCCACTCCGGCTTGCGCTCGATCGGGACCTGGCTGTTGCGGACCTCGAGGCGCAGCAGCTTGCGGCCGGAGGGTGCCAGGGGGCCGTCGGTGGAGGGGGTCGGGGCCACCGTCTCGCTCATGATCGACCACGGTACCCCCGGAGACGGCAACGCCCGCCTCGACGGAGGCGGGCGTTGCTGCTCAGGGGCGCAGGTGGGGTCAGGTCGCCGGGTTGCGCGGGTCCTCGGAGTCGGAGCCGATCCCGCCGGAGGCGGTCTGCGGCTGGTCGTTCGGCGAGGCCGTGGCGGTGTCCAGCGCCGGGTCGTCCGGACTGGTCGTGGCGGTGCCCGGGGTGGCGGAGCCAGGGCTCTCCGTGGGCGTGGACTGCTGCGCCCACGAGCCCGCGTCGGTGTCGGGCGGGGTCGCGTCCCCCGCGGTGGTCTGGGCGGTGGAGACGGTCTTGCCGGAGTTGCTCGGGGAGCTGGGCACGGGGTCCTCTCGGTAGCTCGGCACGGGCCCGTCGCCGGTGGGGGCGGGGGTCCACAGGTCGTCGGAGCCGCTGCGACGGCGCAGCACCACCGCCACGGCGGCGGCGATGCCGAGGACGGCGAGCAGCCACGGCCAGCGCCGCGGCCGGGGCTCGATCCCGACCTTCCGCCGTACCCCCTTACCCGCCTTCGCGGCCTTCCTCTCCAGTTCCCGGCGCTTCTTCGCCGCGGCCTTCTCCAGCTCGCCACGCTTCCTCGCGGCCCTGGCGGTGGCGGCGGCGAGCTCCAGGCGGCGCAGCTCGAGCTCCTCGCGGGCGCTGCCCAGCCCGGAGCTGAGCGACTCACGGGTGTGCTCCAGCCCGGAGCCGAGCGACTCACGGGTGTGCTCCAGCACCGGGGTGACCGCCCCACGGGCGGCCAGCACCCGCGGTGCGGCGTAGGCCAGCGTGGCGGCCTGGGCGGCGGTCAGCCGCGGGACGACGTCCTCCGCCAGTGTCCGCTGGGCCGCGCCGCGGGCGGCCTCGACGCGGGGGGTGAGGTCGGCGGCGGCCCTGGTGGCCGCGGCCTGGGCGGCGGTCACCGCGGCGGCCAGGTGCGGCGCGGCCGCCTCGCGCGCGGCGTCGACCCGAGGGGCGAGCGCCTCGCGGGCCGCCTCCACCCGCGGTCCGACGGTGTCCAGCACGGCCTCCACCCGCGGGGCGATCGCGTCGAGCGCGGCCTCGACAGCGGGCGCGGCGACGGCCGCCGCAGCGGCGACCTTGGGGGCGACCGCCCCCTTGGCGGCGTCCAGCGCCGGGCCGCTCGCCTCCCGGGCGGCCTCCACACGCGGCGCCAGCTGCTCCGTGGCCGCCTTCCGGGCCTCCGCGACCGCCGTCCCGATGTGGACGAGGCCCTCCTGCAGTTCCTCGCCGATGATCTGGCCGTGCGTCTTCTTGCGGAACACGGGATGCACCTCCGGTTGATCGTGTCGGCGGTCATCCTGCCCGGTCGCCCGGGACGGCACACCCCCGAGTGCGATCTCCGGGACGGCGGGCGCGACGCGGCTCCGACGGGCCCGCGTGGGAGCCGGCCGCGGGCCGGCGTCTCCGGTGTCCGTCGCCGCGCCGGTCTCCTGAGCAGGCCGGCCAGCTGGGCCGACGCGTCTCGTTACAGCGACTGCAGCGGGCTGTCCCGGCGCGCCATCCACGCCAGCAGGTCCTCGACCGGCATGGGGCGGGCGATCGCGTACCCCTGGGCGACGTCGCACCCCAGCGCGGCCAGCGCGGCGCCCATCTCGTCGTCCTCCACGCCCTCGGCCACCAGCGACAGGCCGAGGTCGTGGGCCAGGGCCACGGTGTGCCGGACGATCACCGCGGCCCGCGGGTCGCTGCCCACGTCGCGGGTGAGGCTCCGGTCGAGCTTGAGCTCGTCGGCCGGCAGGTGGCGCAGGTAGGCCAGCGAGCTGTACCCGGTGCCGTAGTCGTCGATCGACGTCCGGACGCCGAGCCGGCGCAGGTCGGCCAGGACGGTCCGGCCACGTTCGGGGTCGGCCATGAGGGTGTCCTCGACCAGCTCGAGGGTGAGCGCCGCAGGCGGCAGCCCGTGCCGGAGCAGCGCCATCGCCACCTTGCTCGGCAGGTCGAGGTCACTGACGTTCGCGGCCGACAGGTTCACCGACACCGACACCCGCCGGGTCGGCCACCACCGGGCGACGGCCTCGAGCGACAGCTCGAGCACCCGGTCGGCGAGGGGCCGCATGAGACCGGCCTGCTCGGCCGCGGGCAGCAGGTCGCCGGGCATGAGCAGCCCCCGGGTCGGGTGCTGCCAGCGGACCAGGGCCTCGACGCCGACGACGGTGCCCGCGCGGCTGTCCACCTGCGGCTGCAGGTGCACCAGGAGCTCGTCGCCGTCCAGGGCGGTGTGCAGGTCCTCCATGGTGCGCAGCCGGTCGCCGGTGCCGCTGCCCGGGTCGGGCACGTAGGCCCGGACGCCGTCCCGGCTGGCCTTGGCGGCGTACATCGCCACGTCGGCGCAGCGCAGCAGCTCGGCCACCGTGGCGGCGGGGACCGGCGCCGTCGCGACGCCGATGCTGACGCCCACGTGCAGGCGGATCCCCTCGACGGTGAACGGCTGCAACAGCAGCTCACGGAGCCGCTCGGCGCGCTCCTGCGCCTCGTCCAGGGCAGCGTGCGGCAGCAGGACGGCGAACTCGTCGCCCCCCAGCCGCGCCAGGGTGTCCGAGGTCCGCAGCGCCCCGCGCAGCCGGGGGCCCACCTGGCGCAGCAGGCCGTCGCCGGCGTGGTGCCCCAGGCTGTCGTTGACCTCCTTGAAGCCGTCGAGGTCGAGCAGCAGCAGGGCGGCGGGGTGGCGGGCGGTGGCGGTGTCCAGCTCCTGCTGCGCCGCGTCGAGGAAGGCCCGCCGGTTGGGCAGGCCGGTCAGCTCGTCGGTCCGGGCCTGCTCCCGGACCTCGTTGAAGGCGCGGACCTCCCGGAACGTGACGGCGGTGCGGACCAGCGCGGCGACGACGCACCCGACGGCGAGCCAGGCGGCGGCCGTGGGCAGCCGGTCGCCGTAACCCACCGCGAGCACCACCAGGCTGGCCAGGTCGCACGCCAGCGGGACGGCCAGGACGCGCCAGCCCAGTCGGGTGGCCGTCCGCGCGCTGGCGTGGGCCGACGCCCGCACGGCCTCGGGATGGCTGTGGTGCGCGGCGAGGGCGATCAGCGCCATCGCGACCAGCCAGGTGAGGTCCAGCGGCCCGCCCTCGACGTAGACCCCGGCGGTGGCCAGGTCGAGGAAGGCGATGTCGCCGAAGAGGTTGGCCCCGATGCCGGCGCCGAGCAGCAGCAGGGTCCGGTCGCGCCGGACGCCCAGGATGGCGCCCACCCCGACGAGCAACGCGAGCAGCACGACGTCGGCCACCGGGTAGGCGAGGCTCGTCAGCACGGCAGGCAGGCTGCCCTGGGTCAGCTCGAGGGCCGGGGCGAGCAGGGCCGCGACGGCGACGGCGCCCGCGCCCAGGGCCCCGATGACTCCGTCCAGCCACATGCTGGCGTGGAAGCGCGCGACCCGGGCGCGGATGAGCGCGATGAGCGCGACGTAGAGCGGCAGGTAGTAGGCGAGGTAGAAGACGTCGGCGACGGACGGGAACGGCTCCTCGGCCATCGGGGCGATCGCCAGCGAGTACACCAGGTTGCCGGCGACCCCCAGGACCAGCGCGACGGTCATGCTCCACCAGGCAAGCCGGTCGTCGGCGGCCCGGCGGGCTGCGGCGGCACAGACGAACGCCGCCCCGACGTAGACGGCGTTGTAGAGAACGAGGTCGTAGGCGATCGCCCACGCCCCGCCGTCCGGGCGGCCCTCCACCCCGGTGGTGAACAGGGCCAGGGCCGCCCCCGTCAGGCCGAGGGCGCAGCGGGACAGGGCGGCGGCGTGCCGGGTGGATCGCACACGCGGGACATCGGCCGGTGCCGTGCCGGGCTCCACCCGACACCCGTCCGGCCTCCCCACCGCGGGTGAGGCGGGGGCGGGCGCCGGTGCGCGGTAACATCGGAGGCGTGACCAGGCGGCTCCTCCTCGCGCGGCCGTGCTGACCTGAGATCCCCCGTCAGCACGGCGACCCCTCCTGCGTGAGGGGTCTTTTGCTGTCCGCCGCCGGTACGAGCACTCGAGGACCAGGAGCACGACGATGAGCCAGACGGCCGACCAGCCGAGTGTCGAGCACGCGGGGGACGTCCCGCCGTTCCGGTACACCCCGGCTCTCGCTCATTCGATCGAGGACTCCTGGCAGGCGCGGTGGGCCGTCGAGGGGACGTTCCACACCCCGAACCCGACGGGCCGGCTGTCCGAGGGCTTCGAGCGGGTCGCCGACCGGCCCAAGTACTTCGTGATGGACATGTTCCCGTACCCCTCGGGCGCCGGTCTGCACGTCGGCCACCCGCTGGGGTACCTGGGCACCGACGCCACCAGCCGGTTCCACCGCATGGACGGCGCCAACGTGCTGCACCCGATGGGCTATGACGCCTTCGGCCTGCCGGCCGAGCAGTACGCCGTCCAGACCGGGCAGCACCCGCGGATCACCACCGAGGCCAACATCGCGGCCATCAAGGCGCAGCTGCGCCGGCTGGGCGTCGACCACGACGAGCGCCGCACCTTCGCCACGATCGACCCGGGCTACTACAAGTGGACCCAGTGGATCTTCCTGCAGATCTTCGGCTCGTGGTTCGACGAGGAGGCCGGGAGGGCCCGCCGGATCGACGAGCTGGTCGCCGAGCTGGACGCCGGGATCCGCGAGCCCGCGCCGGGCACCAACCCGCTGGGCACCCCCTGGGCGGAGCTGGACGAGAAGGGCCGGCGGCTGGTCGTCGACGCGCACCGGCTGGCCTACCTGCACCAGGCGCCGGTCAACTGGTGCCCCGGCCTGGGCACGGTGCTGTCCAACGAGGAGGTCACCGCGGACGGCCGCTCCGAGCGGGGCAACTTCCCGGTGTTCCGGCGTCCGCTGACCCAGTGGATGATGCGGATCACCGCCTACGCCGAGCGGCTGCTGGCCGACCTGGACCGGCTGGACTGGCCGGACTCGCTCAAGCAGATGCAGCGCAACTGGATCGGCCGCTCGACGGGTGCTCGGATCCGCTTCCCGGTGCACAGCGAGACGGTCGAGGTCTTCACCACCCGCCCCGACACCCTGTTCGGCGCCACGTACATGGTGCTGGCCCCCGAGCACCCGTTGGTCGGAGCCCTGACCGCGGCCTCGTGGCCGGACGGCACCGACCCGCGGTGGACCGGGGGCGCGGCCACCCCGGTCGAGGCGGTCGAGGCCTACCAGCGGCAGGCCTCGCGCCGCTCGGAGCTGGACCGACAGAACGAGGCGCGGGAGAAGACCGGCGTCTGGCTGGGCGTCAACGCGGTCAACCCGGTCAACGGCCGCGAGCTGCCGGTGTTCATCGCCGACTACGTGCTGACCGGGTACGGCACCGGCGCGATCATGGCCGTCCCGGGCGAGGACACCCGCGACTGGGAGTTCGCCGAGGCCTTCGGGCTGCCTGTGGTCCGGACCGTCCAACCGCCGGAGGACTTCGAGGGCGGCGCCTTCACCGGCGCCGGCCCGATGATCAACTCGTCCAACGACGAGATCTCGCTGGACGGCCTGGACAAGGCCACCGCGATCGCGACCATCACCGAGTGGCTGGTGGAGCACGGCCACGGCGAGGCCACGACCACCTACAAGCTGCGCGACTGGCTGTTCAGCCGGCAGCGCTACTGGGGCGAGCCGTTCCCGATCCTGTACGACGAGGACGACCTGCCGGTCGCCGTCCCCGACTCGATGCTGCCGGTGCTGCTGCCGGAGGTCGACGACTACTCGCCGAAGACGTTCGCCGACGACGACGCCGACTCCAAGCCCGAGCCGCCGCTGTCGCGCGCCAGCGAGTGGACGACGGTCGAGCTGGACCTGGGCGACGGGCCGAAGAAGTACCGCCGCGAGACCAACACGATGCCGAACTGGGCCGGGTCGTGCTGGTACTACCTGCGCTACCTGGACCCGGGCGACGACGAGCGCATGGTCGACCCCGAGCTGGAGCGCTACTGGCTGGGACCGCGCGAGCCCGGCGACGTCGGCGGCGTCGACCTGTACGTCGGCGGTGTCGAGCACGCCGTGCTGCACCTGCTGTACGCCCGGTTCTGGCACAAGGTGCTGCACGACCTGGGCCACGTCTCCAGCGAGGAGCCGTTCCGCCGGCTGGTCAACCAGGGCTACATCTCCGCCTACGCCTACACCGACGACCGCGGCTTCTACGTGCCCGCCGCCGAGGTGGTCGAGGAGGACGGCCGGTTCACGCACGAGGGCAGGCCCGTCAACCGTGAGTACGGGAAGATGGGCAAGAGCCTGAAGAACATGGTCACGCCGGACGAGATGATCGCCGCGTACGGCGCCGACACGCTGCGGGTCTACGAGATGTCGACCGGCCCGCTGGAGCAGTCCCGGCCGTGGGAGACCAAGGCCGTCGTCGGCTCGCAGCGGCTGCTGCAGCGCATCTGGCGGGTCGTCGTCGACGAGGAGACCGGCGCGGTCCGGACGGCGGACGACGTCGAGCCGGCCGAGGAGACGCTGCGGGCGCTGCACCGGGCGATCGCCGGGGTCCGCGACGGCATGGCGACGCTGCGCTTCAACATCGCCATCGCCCGGATCACCGAGCTGACCAACCACCTGACGCAGGCGTACGGCGCCGGCTCCGCGGTGCCGCGCTCGGTGGCCGAGCCGCTGGTGCTGCTGGTGGCACCACTGGCCCCGCACATCGCCGAGGAGCTGTGGGCGCGGCTGGGCCACGGGCAGTCGCTGGCCTGGCACCCGTTCCCGGAGGCCGACGAGCGCTGGCTGGTCGAGGACACCGTGCAGGTCGCCGTCCAGGTCAACGGCAAGGTGCGGGCCCAGGTGACGGTGCCGGCAGACGCCGACGCCGCCGCGTTGGAGGCCGCCGCCCGGGCCGACGAGAAGGTGGCCGCGCACCTGGACGGGAAGACGGTGCGTCGCGTCGTCGCCGTCCCCGGCCGGCTGGTCAACTTCGTCCTCGGCTGAGCGCTCCGTCGTCCTCCGGACGACACCGCGGGCCGTGACACCGTCGTCCTGCCGGACGACACCGCGGCCAGGTGACGTCCCCCGTCGGGCTGAGCCCTGTCGTCGTTCCTCGCGGGAGCCTCCGGCCCCCACTCGTCACGACAGGTCGCTCAGACGGCCAGGACGGCGCACATCGCCTTCTCGACCGGCTCGAGGGCCTCGTCGATCGTCACGTCGCGGCCCAGCTCGGCCGACAGCGACGTGACGCCGGCGTCGGCGATGCCGCAGGGCACGATCGCACCGAAGGCGCCGAGGTCGGGGTCGCAGTTGAGCGCGAAGCCGTGCATCGTCACGCCGCGGGCCACCCGGATGCCGATCGCAGCGATCTTGCGCTCGGGACGCCACCGGCTGCCCGGACCGGGCTCGTCGGCGGGCAGCCAGACGCCGCTGCGCCCCTCGACCCGCCCGGCCTCGACGCCGAAGCCGGCGCAGACCTCGATGAGCGCGCCCTCCAGCCGGCGGACGTAGGCGACCACGTCGACCGGGTCGGGCAGCGCGACGATCGGGTAGCCGACCAGCTGACCGGGGCCGTGCCAGGTGATCTTCCCGCCGCGGTCGACGTCGACCACGGGGGTGCCGTCCTGCGGCCGCTCGTGCGGCTCGGTGCGCTTGCCTGCGGTGTAGACCGACGGGTGCTCGAGGAGGAGCAGCGTGTCGGGCCCCTCGCCGGCCACCCGGGCGGCGTGCAGCTCGCGCTGGCGCTCCCAGGCCTCCTCGTAGGGGACCGTGCCCGCCCGGATCACCTGCAGCTCAGTCACGCGTTCAGCCTATGCCCGTCGTCAGCGCAGCCGCCGGGGCTCGATGCGGGTCTCGACCGCGGTGCCCTCGGGGCCCGGCTCCACCCGGTAGGCGGCCTTGTCCGGCCGGTCGGCGACCGCCTCCACCAGCTCGGTGCCGCGGTAGACCAGCCCCACGCCGTCGTCGGTGGCGTGCCCGCCGGGCAGCGTGCCGTCGGCCACGAGCCGGTGGTACAGCGGACGGCGCTGCTCCTCGGAGTCGTAGTGCACCCCGTTGGACGTCGGGATGAGCCCCAGCCCGTTGGTCACCGGGCGCAGGTCGGGGCCGTAGGAGTCGGTGGTGCCGCCGACGTGCCAGCACAGCGACCCGGCCGACACCCCACCGAGGACGACACCGGCCCCCCACACCTCGCGGAACACCTCGTCCAGTCCGTGCACCCGCCACACCGCGAGCAGGTTGGCCACGCTGCCGCCGCCGACCCAGACCACGTCCTGGGCCAGCAGGTGTGCGCGGACGTCGGGGACGGTGGGCATCGGGAACAGGCTGAGGTGGCTGACCTGCACCCCGCTGCCGGCGAAGGCGCCGTACACGCCGGCCACCCGCACCGGGTCGTCGCCGGTGGCGGTGCCGAGGTAGCACAGGCGCGGCCGCTCGGGCGCACCCGCAAGCCGGACTGCGAGGTCGAAGACGGGCCCCGGCGCCCAGTCGTAGGGGCCGCGACCCCGGGAGTCGAAGCCGATGCTCGTGGCGAGGATGGTCGGGGCGGTGGCGGGCACGGTCAGGCAGCTCCTCGCTGGTCGGTGCCCAGGGCGCGGAGGACGGCGCGGGCGGCCCGCGCCCCGCTGGCCATGGCGCCCTGGATGGACGGGGTGTCGCGGTGGTCGCCGGCGACGAACAGCCCGCCGCCGAGGTCGACCGGCTGCCGCAGGCGCAGCGGCGGGACGGCGGCCGGCTGGGCCTGCGGCACGGTGACCGAGGTGAGGTGCTCGAGGTCGCCCGGGCCGATGCCGTGCAGCGCGGCGACCTCGGCCCGCACGTCGGGCTCGCGGGTGGGGGCGAGGCTGGAGCTGGCCACCAGGGCCCGGCCGTCGGGGCTGTAGGCGGGCTGGGCGTCGGTGAGCACCGCGCTGTTGACCAGCCGCCCGCCCGGCGTCCCGAGGACCAGCAGTGGCTCCCCGGTCGGGGAGGCGGGCAGCACGTGCAGGTGGGTGGTGACCTGGCGGGGCGCGGATGCCGTCAGCCCGGGGACCAGCTCCGCTGCCGTGTCGGGGTCGGTGGCGACGACGACCGCGTCGGCGCGGGTGCGCCCGCTGTCGGTGTCGACCGCGTCGCCCCGCACGGCCGTCGCCCGGACGCCGAGGTGCACGCGGTCGGCCCCGACCCGGGCGGCCAGCTGCTCGCCGACCGACTGCATGCCGCGGGCCGGCAGCCCGATGGCGCCGCGGGCGAAGCTGCGCCACAGCAGGTCCAGGTAGTGGCTCGAGGTCTCCAGCCGGTCCTCCAGGAGCACCCCGGCGAGGAAGGGCCGGAAGAAGCGCTCCAGCGCCGTGTCGCCCACACCGGCCTGCCTCAGCCGCTCCTCGGCGGTCGTCTCCCGCTCCCGGAGCAGGCGCTCGACCGGCGTGTACCCGGCCCGGGCCGAGTAGGCGGCGATCGCGGCCTTGCGCACCGGCGAGCCGATCGGCGCCCGCAGCGTGTCCAGCGCGGCCGTGGGCCGTCGCCGCGGGTCGACCAGCCGGGACCGCCGGCCGTCCACCCGGACGACCGCGCCCGCCCAGAACCAACCGAGGTCGAGCGCCGCCAGGTCGAGGTCGGCGGCGCGCGGGTAGCCGGTGTTGAGCACCTGGAAGCCGCGGTCGACGACGAACCCGTCGACCCGATCGGTGGCCAGCCGACCGCCGGCGTGCGCGGCCGCCTCGGCGACGTGCACGTCGACACCCGCCGCGCGCAGCCGGACGGCCACCGACAGGCCGGCCAGCCCGGCCCCCACGACGACGACCTGGGCGCGGGTGGGCAGCGGCATGGCCCGAACCTAGGACGCCCGGCGCCGTTCCACCCGTCCGGGGCGGGGCCTGTGGACGCGGCCGGTGCCTGTGGACGGCGTCGGCGGGGTGCGGGCCCATCCGCCTACGGTGCCCGGCATGCCCGCGTCCCCTCCCGCGCCCGTCGTCCCCGGCTACCGGCTCGAGGAGCTGCTCGGCCGGGGCGGCTCCGGGGAGGTGTGGCGCGCGGTGCCCCGGTCCGGCGGTCCGGCGGTCGCCGTCAAGCTGCTGGTGGCCGGGGACGCCGAGCGGCAGGCCCGCGAGGCGGCGCTGCTCGGCGAGCTCGACCACCCGCACCTGGTCCGGCTGCACGAGGTGGTGCACGAGCCACGTCGCGGCGGCCAGCCGCGGGTGGCCCTGGTCCTCGACCTGCTCGCCGGCGGCAGCCTGGCCGCCCTGCTGGCCCGTCGCGGCCGGCTGCGGCCCGGGGAGGTGGTCACCGCCCTCGCCCCGGTGGCCGCCGCCCTGGCGCACGCGCACGATCGCGGGGTCGTGCACGGCGACCTCTCGCCCGGCAACGTCGTGTTCACCGCCGAGGGTCGTCCGGTGCTCACCGACCTCGGGGTGGCGCGGGTGCTGGGTGAGGAGGCGGCCGGTGAGGTCACGCCGGCCTACGTCGACCCCACCGTGGCCCGCGGTGGGGCGCCCGGCCCGGCCTCGGACGTCTTCGGCGTCGCGGCCGCGGCCTTCCACGCGCTGACCGGGGTCGCCCCCTGGAACGCCGCGACGCCCGCCGACACGCTCCGGGTGGCCGCCGAGGGCGTGCTGCCCGACCTCGCGGAGCTCGCGCCCGGCGCCCCGCCGGACCTGCTCGCCGTCATCGCGCGCGGGCTCTCGGCCGACCCGCACGACCGCGGGTCGGCCGCTGCCTTCGCCCTGGACCTGCGGCACGCCTGCCGCCCCGAGCCGGTGCGGTTGCCCCAGGCCGGGGTGCCCGACGAGGAGCTCGCCCGCACCGGCCGTGGTCCGCGCACCGAGCTCACCCACCAGATCCCCGGGCGGCACCGGCGGGCCGTCGACGAGGTGCCGCCCGACCGCACCGGCCTGCCCGCCCGGCTCGCGGCGTCCGGGCCCTTGCTGCGCCGGGGGGCGGTGCTGGCCGGCGCGGCCGCCGTCGTGGTGGTCGTCGGGGTACTGCTCGGCGGCTGGTGGGGCGGTGCGTCGGAGCCGGCCGCTCTGGCCGATCGCGCCGCCAGCGGACCTCGCACGCCGGAGCCGGCGCCTGGCCCCGCCGCAGCCGCACCCACATCGGCCGGCCCGGAGTCCGCGGCCCCGCCACCGCCGGTGCCGACGCCCGCGGACGCCGTCGAGCCCACGCCGGCCCCGACACCGGGGGCCGCTGCCCCGGAGTCGGCGGCACCGGGGACCACCGCCCCGGAGGCCGCCCCGCCCGAGGACGACTGGCGGGAGCGGCTCACCCGGCTCTACCAGCGCCGGGCGGAGGCGCTGGCCACCGGGTCCGCTCCGCTGCTCGACGACGTGTACGTCCCGGGCAGCACCCTCCTCGCGGCCGACCGGGACAGCGTGGCCGCCCTGGCCGCCGCCGGCGAGGCGCTGCGCGGCTTCGCGCCGGAGGTGGTCAGCGCGACCCTGGTCGGCGGGACACCCGGCGCGGGCCCGGTGACCCTGCGGGTGGTGGACCGCTGGCCGGACTACGAGGTGGTGGCAGCGGCCGACCCCGGGGGCCCGGCGTTGCGCACGGTCGGCGGGCGCGGGGAGGCGGAGGTGCGCATGACGATCGAGGCCACCACCGAGGGGTGGCGGATCGCGTCGGCCGAGCGGGTCGGGTGAGGCGGGTCAGCCGCGCTGCAGCGCCGCGCGCAGTGCGTCGTCGAGGTCTGGGTGGGTCCACCGGTAGCCGGCCCGCTCCAGCACCGCGGGGACGGCGCGCTGACCGGCCAGCACGCTGGAGCGGCCGAACTCGCCGAGCGCCAGCGAGATCAGGGGACCGGGGACGGGGAGGACCGCAGGCCGGTGCACCGCGGCGGCCAGACGGCGGACGAACTCGGCGTTGGGGACCGGGTGGGGGCCGGTGAGGTTCACCGGCCCGGAGACGTCGGCGGTCAGCAGGAACCGGATCGCATCGACCTCGTCGTCCAGGCTGATCCACGGCCAGTACTGCCGTCCCGAACCCATGCGCCCCCCGAGGCCGGCCCGGAAGACCAGGCCCAGGATGCGCACCAGCATGGCGTCGCGGCCGACGACCAGGCCCGTGCGCAGGTGGGCCACGCGCACGCCGGCGTCCTCCGCGGGGCGGGTGGCGGCCTCCCAGTCGACGCACAGGCGGGCCAGGAAGTCACCGCCGGGCGGCGCGTCCTCCCGCACCTCCCGGTCGCCGGTGTCGCCGTAGTAGCCCACGGCCGAGGCCGAGAGGAGCACCCGATGGCGTCCCGGGTCGGCGGCGGCCGCCGCGGCCAGCGCCTCGCTGACCGTGGCCGTGCTGTCGAGCCGGCTGGAGCGCAGCTGCTCCTCGTAGCCGGCCGTGAAGGGGCGCGGCCGGATGGGCGTGCCGGCCAGGTTCACCACGGCGTCGACGTCGGAGAGCAGGGCCGGGTCGATCCGCCGGTGCTGGGGGTCCCAACGGTGCTCGTCGGCCGTCCGCGGCGTGCGGCGGACCAGCCGCAGCACCTCGTGCCCGTCGGTCCGCAGCGCGGCCACCAGGCGCGTGCCGATCAGCCCGGAGGAGCCGGTGACCGCGACCTTCATCTGTCTCCTCCAGGCAGGGCGGGACGCGATCGGGGCCCCGGCAGCTGCCGGGGCCCCGATCGGGTGTGGTTCAGGAGAGGCCGAGCTCGCCCTGGAACTGACCGGCCTCCAGCCGCTGCTTCACCGTCACCAGGAAGCGGGCGGCGTCGGCGCCGTCGACGATCCGGTGGTCGTAGGTCAGCGCCAGGTAGACCATCGACCGGACCGCGATCACCTCGCCGAGGCCGGCGTCCTGCACGACGACCGGGCGCTTGACCACGCTGCCCAGGCCCAGGATCGCCACCTGCGGCTGGTTGATGATCGGCGTGTCGAACAGCGCCCCGCGGCTGCCGGTGTTGGTCAGCGTGAAGGTGCCGCCGCCGAGCTCGTCCGGGGTGACCTTGTTGGTGCGGGTCCGCTCGGCCAGGTCGGCGATCTTGCGGGCCAGGCCGCCGATGCTCAGGTCGCCGGCGTCCCTGATGACCGGGACCAGCAGACCGCGCTCGGTGTCGACCGCGATGCCCAGGTTCTCGGCGTCGTGGTAGGTCACCGTGTTCGCCTCGAGGTCGATCGAGGAGTTCACGGCCGGGTGGGCCTTGAGCGCCTCGACCGCCGCCTTGGCGAAGAACGGCAGGAACGACAGCTTGACGCCCTCGCGGGTCTCGAAGTCGCGCTTGGCCCGGTCCCGCAGCCGCGCGATGGCGGTGACGTCGGCCTCCACCACCGTCGTCAGCTGGGCGCTGACCTGCAGCGACTCGACCATCCGGCGGGCGATGACACCGCGCAGCCGGGAGAGCTTCTCCGTGCGTCCGCGCAGCGTGGTGTCGGGCTGGGCCGCCGGCGACGGGCTCGGGGCCGGGCGGCCGGAGGCGGCGGCCGGAGCCGGGGCCTCTGCCGGAGCGGCCGCCTTCTCGGCGGCGGCGAGGACGTCCTGCTTGCGGATCCGCCCACCGACGCCGGTGCCGGTCACCGAGGACAGGTCGACGCCGCGCTCGGCGGCCAGCCGGCGCACCAGCGGGGTGACGTACTGCCCGCCGCCGTCGCCGCCACCGTCACCGGTCGGAGCCGGAGCGGGGGTCTTCGGCGCCGCGGGCGCCTGCGGGGCGACCGCCTGGGCCGGCGAGGGCGCGTCGGTGGGGGAGGTGCTGGGCAGCACGCCGCCGGAGCCGTAGTCGGCCCCGGGCGCCTCCGAGGACGGCTGCGCCCGCTGCGGCGTCGGGTCGGCCTGCGGGGTCGGCTGCGTCGCCTGCGCGGGAGGCGACGGCTGTCGCGGTGCCTCCTGGGACTGCGGCTCCTGCTGGGCCGGGGCCGAGGGAGCCGGGGCCTGCGCCTGGGCGCCCCCGCCGGCGGACCCGGAGCCGATGACGGCCAGCTCCGCACCGACCTCGACCGTCTCGTCCTCGTTCACCGAGATCGACAGGAGCGTGCCCGACACCGGCGCGGGGATCTCGGTGTCGACCTTGTCGGTGGAGACCTCGAGCAGCGGCTCGTCGGCGGTCACCTCGTCGCCGACGGACTTCAGCCACCGGGTGACGGTCCCCTCGGTGACGCTCTCGCCGAGCGCCGGCATGGTCACCGGCGTCCCCTCGCCGCCGCCCTGGCCACCACCGCCCTGGGCGCCGTCGCCGGAGGCGGGGGCGGCCGCGGCCGGCTGCGGCTCGTCCGACGGACCGGGACCGGCGTCCTCGACCTGCTCGACGGGGGTCTGCGGGGTGCTGTCGGCGTCCTCCGCCGAGGCCGGACCGGCCGGCGCGCCGCCGTCCCCGTCGCCGCCGATGACCGCGAGCTCGGCCCCGACCTCGACCGTCTCGTCCTCGGCGACGAGGATCCTGCTCAGCACGCCGGCGGCCGGCGACGGGATCTCGGTGTCGACCTTGTCGGTCGAGACCTCGAGGAGGGGCTCGTCGACCTCGACCTGCTCACCCTCCTGCTTGAGCCATCGGGTGACCGTGCCCTCGGTGACGCTCTCGCCCAGGGCGGGCATGGTGACGGAGGTCGGCATCGGGGCGGGGCTCCTTCTGGCGCGGTGGGTGGGGGAGTGGTGCGGGGTCAGCCGTGCACGTGCAGCGGCTTGCCGGCGAGCGCGAGGTGGGCCTCGCCCAGGGCCTCGCTCTGCGTCGGGTGCGGGTGGATGAGGGCGGCGACGTCGTCGGCCTCGGCCTCCCAGTTGTAGATCAGCTGGGCCTCGGCGATCAGCTCGCCGACGCGGCTGCCGACCATGTGCACGCCGACCACGGGGCCGTCGACGGCCTGCACGAGCTTGACCGCACCGGCGGTCTTGAGGATCTGGCTGCGGCCGTTGCCGCCGAGGTCGTAGGTGAGGGTCTTGACCTCGCCGAAGCGCTCCTTGGCCTGCGCCTCGGTGAGACCGACCGAGGCGACCTCGGGGTCGGAGTAGGTGATCCGCGGGACACCGGCGTAGTCGATCGGGGCGGGCTCGAGGCCGGCCAGCCGCTCGGCCACGAAGATGCCCTCGGCGAAGCCGACGTGGGCCAGCTGCAGGGTCGGGATCAGGTCGCCGACGGCGGAGATGGTGGGCACGTTGGTGCGCAGGTACTCGTCGACGAGCACGTAGCCGCGCTCCATGGCGACACCGGCCTCCTCGTAGCCCAGGCCCTGGCTGACCGGCCCGCGGCCCACGGCCACGAGCAGCAGCTCGGCCTCGTACTCCTTGCCGTTCTCGAGTGACACCTTGACGCCGTTCTCGGTGTTCTGCACGCCCGTGAAGCGGCTCCCGAGCTCGAAGCCGATCTTGCGGCGGCGGAAGGCCCGCTCCAGGAGCTTGGAGGAGGCCTCGTCCTCGAGCGGGACGAGGTGCGGCAGGGCCTCGATGATGGTGACGTCGACGCCGAAGGACTTCCAGGCGCTGGCGAACTCGCAACCGATGACGCCGCCACCGAGGATGATCGCCGAGGCCGGCACGCGGTCCATGTTCAGCGCGTGGTCGCTGGTGATGACCCGGTTGCCGTCGATCTCCAGGCCGGGCAGCGAGCGGGCGTAGGAACCGGTCGCCAGGAGGACGTGGCGGCCCTCGTAGCGCTGGCCGTTCACCTCGACCGCGGTGGGGGAGACCAGCCGGCCCTCGCCCTCCACGTACTGGATCTTGCGGCTCTTGATCAGGCCCTGCAGGCCCTTGTAGAGCCGGGAGACGACGCCGTCCTTGTAGTTGTTGACGCCGTCCATGTCGATGCCGGCCAGTGACGTCTTGACGCCGAACTGCTCACCCTCCCGGGCCAGGTCGGCGACCTCGCCGGCGTGCAGCAGGGCCTTGGTCGGGATGCAGCCACGGTGCAGGCAGGTGCCGCCGACCTTGTCCCGCTCGACGAGGACGACGGACATGCCCAGTTCGGCGGCGCGCAGCGCGGCGGCGTAGCCACCCGAGCCACCACCGAGGATGACCAGGTCGGCGGGGGAGGTGGGTGCGCTCACGAGTTCTCCTCGGGTGCTGGGGTCCCGCCCGCGTTCAGGCGGCCGGGTGAAGGTCCGCGCCCATCCTGCCACTCCGGGAACGCGGCCGTGGGCAGCACCGTTGCCAGCGCGACGTCGCGGTGCGGACGCGACCCGGTCCAGAGGGGAACAGTCATGGGTCTGTGGGGCCGACTGCGGCAGCGAGCGCCCGGCCGCGGCACGCTCGACCGGGGCTCCGGCCGGGCCGACGTCACCCATCTCGAGCAGTTCGTCGCCAGCCGGCGCGGCGTCGAGGGGTACGTCGAGCCCCGGACGGCGGTCACCGAGACCACGATCGT
Source organism: Geodermatophilus sp. (assembly GCA_035639575.1). Classification (GTDB taxonomy): domain Bacteria; phylum Actinomycetota; class Actinomycetes; order Mycobacteriales; family Geodermatophilaceae; genus Geodermatophilus. The sequence continues at coordinate 1,809 of DASQXT010000056.1, read as the reverse complement.
CCTGGTCGCCGCGGACGGCGAGTGGACCCGGCGCCGGATCGACGGCCCGGACACCGCCCGGCGGCTCTCCCGCGAGCTCGGCATCCCCGTGTACGACGCGCAGGTGACCGGCTACCCGCAGCGGATGCGGGACTGGTCGAAGAAGAAGGACCACCCTCCGCCCTCGCCTCGCAGGCTCGGCGAGGGACCCTGAGGGTGGCCGTTCCATCCGGTTACGAGGCGATGAGGTCCTCGATGGTGGCCAGGAGCGTGCGCACCGGCACGCCGGTCCCGCCCTTGGGCGTGTACCCCCACGGCGTGCCGGTGTTGTAGCTCGGGCCCGCGATGTCGATGTGCGCCCACGGCAGCCCGGCCGGAACGAACTCGGCGAGGAAGTGCGCCCCGACCAGCATGCCGCCCATCCGGTCGGCGTTGGCGTTGACGAAGTCGGCGACCGGCGAGTCCAGCCCGCGGCGCAGCTCGGCCGGCATCGGCATCGCCCACATCGCCTCGCCGCTGCGGACCGAGGCGGCCACGACGGCGTCCCGCATGTCGTCGCTGCCCATGACGCCGGCGGTGCGCGAGCCGAGGGCGACCAGCTGGGCGCCGGTGAGCGTGGAGGTCTCCAGGATCGCGTCGGGGGCGTCCTCGGCGGCCCGGGCCAGGGCGTCGGCCAGGATCACGCGGCCCTCGGCGTCGGTGTTGGTGATCTCGGCCTTCTTGCCGTTGCGGAAGGTCACCACGTCGGCGGGGCGGTAGGCCGAGCCGCTGGGCAGGTTCTCGGCCATCGGCACGGTGGCGGTGACCTCGACGGGCAGGCCGAGCTCGGCGACCAGGCAGACGGTGGCGATCACGGCGGCCGCGCCGGCCATGTCGCTGGTCATGTGGTGCATGTTCGCGGCCGGCTTGATCGACAGGCCGCCGCTGTCGAAGGTGATGCCCTTGCCGACCAGGGCGACCTTCGTGCGCGCCTTCTTGCTGCGGTAGGTCAGCCGGAGCAGGCGGGGGCCACGGGTGGAGCCGCCGCCGACGGCCAGGACACCGCCGTAGCCGCCGGCGGCCAGGGCCGCCTCGTCGAGCACCTCGACGTCCAGCCCGGCGCGCTTGCCCGCCGCGGCGCCGCGCGCCGCGAGCTCGGCCGGGAAGAGGTCGTTGGGCGGGGTGTTGACCAGGTCGCGCACCAGCGTGACGGCGTCGGCGACGGCGCGGGCGCGCTCCAGCGGTCCCTTCGCGGCCCCGGCGTCGGGGACGACGACGGCGAACTCGCGCGGCGGGAGGGGCCTGCCGGCGGAGTCCGACTTGTAGGCGGTGAACTCGTAGGCGCCGAGCAGGCTGCCCTCGCCGACGGCGTGCAGGCGCGGCTCGTCGGGCGTCCCGCCGACCGCGGCCAGCAGGGTGACGACCGACCCGCGACCCGACAGCGCCCGGCTGGCGGCACCGGCGGCCCGGCGGACCGCCTCCGCGGCGTACCCGCCCCCGGCCTGGGGCGCGCCGAGGCCGACGGCGGCGACGACCGGGAACGGGCCCTGTCCGAGCGCGGCGACCCGGGTGACCTCGTCCTCCGCACCGCGGGCGCCCAGGTCGGCGAGGGCGGGCAGCAGGCGGCCGCCCAGCAGCCGGTCGACGGCCTCCGCGCCGGGGGTGGGGAGCGGGCCGTCCGGCCCCTTCCCGATGCCGACGACGACGGCGTCGGCGGAGAGCTTCTCGAGCGGGCGGTCGGTGGCGGAGATCGTCGGCGGCACCGCTCGATCCTAGAAGGACCCCCGTGCCCCCCACGCCTCGCAGGCTCGGCGCGGGTCCCTGCACGGGGGCCGTTCCAGCACGTCGCCG
>DASQXT010000055.1:0-6407 GCA_035639575.1 Geodermatophilus sp. | reverse complement strand
CACCTCCTCGACGACGCCGAGGTTCTCGTGGCCGACCACGGTGCCCGGCTCGGCGCCGGCCCGCCCCTCGTACAGGTAGAGGTCGGCTCCGCAGATGCACGTCGACGTGATCCGCACGACCGCGTCGTTCGGCTGCTCGATACGGGGGTCGGGGACCTCCTCGACCGCCACCTCGAAGGGCCTCCGGTAGACCACCGCGCGCATGGCCGCCCACCCCCTCCGGCTGCCGTGAGCACCCCCGGAACCGCGCCCGGCCCGCTAGCCTGCTGCTCCTCGACCGCGCCCCGAGCCTGGGACGCTTCCCCCCACAGCCCAAGGGGAACGGGATGAACGGCGCGAAAGGTCCGACGAACGGCGCGCTCCCGGCGACGAGCGGAGCCGCGCTCTCCCACGACGACCTCGAACAGATCGCCACCGCCCGGGAGCACTTCGCCGCCGGGGCGGACACCGTCCACGGCGTCCGCTCCGAGATCCTCGTGTCCTGGTACCGGTGCCGCGAGGAGTACGAGGTCGACCCCGGCCTGGAACGGGCGCCCGCCGCGGCGGAGGGCAGCGGGCACTCGATGGGGCACGACGTGGTGTTCGCCGAGCTCGGCGGGTGGGCCGCCTGCGCCGCCGGGGAGGTGGACGGCCTCGACGGCCTGGTCACCGTGGCCGACTGCGACGGCCGCGTCCTGGCCTCCTGGGGCAGTCGGCGGCTGCTCCGCCTCGCCGCGGACAGCAACCTCGCCGCCTGGTCGATCTGGGCGGAACGGACCAGCGGCACCAACGGCATGGGGACCTCGCTGGAGAGCCAGCGCCCGGTCCTGGTCCGGGGCCCCGAGCACTGGTGCCGCAACTTCGACGCCTGGACGTGTGCCGGCGTCGCGGTGCGCGACGTGGTCACGCACGAGCCGCTCGCCGTGCTCAACGTCTCCTGCTGGCGGACGCCGCTCCCCGACGCCGTGCTGCCGTGGCTGAGCCGGGTCGCCGCGGCCACCGAGGCCAAGCTGCGCCAGCGGGCGCGGCACACGGGCACCCTCCTGGCCGCCGCCTTCGCCGACGCCCGCCTGCCGTCCGCGACGCCGCTGGCCGCCGTGGACACGGCCGGGAAGGTCGTGCTGGCCAACAGCGCGGCCGCCGTCCTGGTCGGCACCCCCGCGGACACCCCGGCGTACGCCCCGGCACAGCGGTGGACCCCGCAGGTGCCCGGGGTGCCCGAGCTGGTCCGCTGGGTCACCGAGCGCGCCCGGCAGGACCCCCGCTGGCGCGGGTCGACCCGGGTCTACGTGCCCTTCCTCGGGACCCCCCTGCCGGTCGCCGTCCGCCCGGTCCTCACCGGGACCCAGGTGATCGGCGCGCTGCTGGCCCTCGGCTCCGCCGACGCGTCCGACGTGGGCGGGTCGGACCCCGCGGTGCCGGGCGCCGGGACCCCGGACGCCGGGACGTCCCCGGGTCGCCCCGGCCCCTCGCTCCCCTGCCCCCGCCTGCCCAGCCGGGTCGTCGCCCTGCGCGAGGACCGGTGGGTCCTGCTCGACCCGCGCGAGATCCGGTTCGCCGAGACCGACCACAACAACGTCTGGCTCACCACCGACCAGGGACGGCTGCTGGCCGCCGCCCGGGGTCTGGACCGCCTCGAGCAGGACCTCGTGGACAAGGGGTTCCTCCGGGTCCACCGCCGCTTCCTGGTCAACCTGGGCCGGGTGCGGGAGATCGAGCCGGGTTTCAAGGGGACGCTGTTCCTCGCCACGGACACCCGCGTCCACGAGACCGTCCCGGTCTCCCGCCGGCACGCGCCGTCGGTCCGCCAGGCCCTCGGGCTGTAGACGTCCTCGGAGGACCCGGATGGCGAGCGCACCCGCCGCCGCACTGGCCGCGGCACGCGACCTGCTGCGCCACCACCCGCTGGTCGACGGCCACAACGACCTGCCGTGGCGTCTCCGCGAGGGGTCCGGCCTCGACCTGCGCCGGGTGGACCTCGCGGCCCCCGTGACGGGCACCCACACCGACCTGCCGAGGCTGCGGCGGGGTGGGGTCGGCGCCCAGTTCTGGTCGGTCTACGTGCCCGGCGCGCTGCAGGGCGAGGCGGCGCTCGCCACGACCCTCGAGCAGGTCGACCTGGTCCACCGGATGATCGGCCGGCACCCGGACGACCTGGAGCTGGCGCTGAGCGCCGACGACGTCGAGAGCGCCTTCGGCCGCGGGCGGATCGCCTCGCTGCTGGGCGCCGAGGGCGGCCACTCCATCGCCGGGTCGCTGGGCGTCCTCCGGGTGCTGCACCGGCTCGGCGTCCGCTACCTGACCCTCACGCACAACGTCAACGTCCCCTGGGCCGACTCGGCGACCGACGTCCCCGCCACCGGCGGGCTCAGCGCGTTCGGCGAGGAGGTGGTCCGGGAGATGAACCGGCTCGGCATGCTGGTCGACCTGTCCCACGTCGCGGACAGCACCGCACGCGACGCGCTCCGGGTCACCGAGGCGCCGGTCGTCTTCTCCCACTCGGGCGCCCGCGCGGTGTGCGACCACCCGCGCAACGTCCCCGACGACGTCCTCCGCGGACTGGCCGCCAACGGCGGGGTGTGCATGGTGACGTTCGTGTCGGACTTCGTGTCGCCGGGGTGCCGCGAGTGGGCGCTCGGGCTCCGGGCCGAGATGGAGCGCCGCGGGCTCGATCCGAGGGACCCCGCCGCGCAGGCCGCGGTGGCCGGCGGGTACCTCGCCGACCACCCCCGTCCGCGGGCCACCCTCGCCCAGGTCGCCGACCACGTCGAGCACGTGCGGCAGGTGGCCGGCGTCGATCACGTCGGCCTCGGCGGGGACTACGACGGCGTGGAGGACCTGCCCGACGGGCTGGAGGACGTCTCCTGCTACCCCGCGCTGGTCGCCGAGCTGCTCGACCGGGGGTGGAGCCGGGACGAGTGCGCCCGGCTGGTCGGCGGCAACGTGCTGCGGGTGCTCCGTGAGGCCGAGGCCGTGGCGCGGTCCGCGTCCGCCCGGCGCGGCCCGTCCACGGCGCGCGTCGAGGACCTCGACCGCGCCTGACCGACGCCGCCGTCCCACCGCGGTCGGGCCGCCACCCGCCCGGGAGCCGGCGATCACGGCCGGACGTCCCGCGTCGGCGGCTGGCCGCCGCGGCCTCTCACCGCGCCGCCGCGTTGATCATGGAGTTGTTGCCCGACGCGGCGGTGTGTCTGCGCGTGTCTACCGCACCAACCCCATGATCAACCCGAGTCGGAGCCGCCGACGCCCGGCAGCAGGGTCTCCTCGGGGGCTACAGCCGCACGACGGCAGACCCGGGGCGCGCACCCGGGAGGCCGGCGCTCAGGTGTGCAGGACCGCCGCACCGCCGAACCGTCCGTGGGCCAGGTCCGACAGCGCCCGCGGGGCGTCGTCCACGGGGTAGGCGACGGTGGTGGCGCGGATGCCGAGGCGGCCGGCCAGCCGGAGGAACTCCTCGCCGTCGCGGCGGGTGTTGGCCGTGACGCTGCGCAGCCGGCGCTCCTCGAACAGCTCGCCCGCGTAGTCCAGCGCGGGGATGCGGGAGAGCCAGATGCCGGCCACGGCGAGGGTCGCGCCGCGGTCCAACGCGCGCAGGGCCACGGGGACCAGCTCGCCGGCCGGGGCGAACAGGATGGCACCGTCCAGCGGCTCGGGCGGGGAGTCGGTCGCCGCCCCCACCGAGTCCACGCCGAGCTCCTCGGCCAGCCGCCGGTTGTGCTCGCCGCGGGTGAGCACGTGCACCCGCAGCCCCTGCGCCAGCGCGACCTGGGCGGTGAGGTGGGCGCTGCCGCCGAAGCCGTAGACGCCGAGCCGGCCCCCGGGTGGCACGTCGGCGCACCGCAGGGCCCGGTAGCCGATGATCCCGGCGCACAGGAGCGGCGCGGCCTGCTCGTCGTCCAGCCCGTCCGGCAGCGGGTAGGCGAAGGCCTCGTCGACGAGGCAGGCGTCGGCGTAGCCGCCGTCGACGTCCCAGCCGGTGAAGACCGGCGCGGTGCAGAGGTTCTCCTCGCCGCGCCGGCAGAACCGACAGCTGCCGTCGGTGCGCCCCAGCCAGGGCACCCCGACCCGCTGCCCCACGGCGAACCGGTCGGCGCCGGGTCCGAGGGCCGAGACCCGCCCGACCACCTCGTGCCCCGGCGTCACCTCCGCCCGCCGGGGCGGCAGGTCGCCCTCGGCCAGGTGCAGGTCGGTGCGGCACACACCGCAGCAGGTCACGTCGACCCGCACCTGCCCCGGACCGGGCACCGGCTCGTCCCGCTCGACCCGCTGGAGCGGCCCGGTGTCGACCGGGCCCGGCGCACCGACCACCCAGGCGCGCACCGCTGCTCTCCCGGTCGGCTGGTCAGACGCGGGCCGGGACGCCAGCTGCCCCCGTGCCCCTCGGCTCGTTCGTCACTCCGCTCACCCCTCGTCCTCTGCCCCTGTGCCGTTGTCACGTCGAGCCTGGCCCGGCACACCCGCTTGGGCTGCGGTCGGTCGGCCCGGCCCCGGGGGACCTTCGCCCCGGGACGGCGGACCACTCGCAGGGGCCGCCGCGAGCGTGCGAGCGGTGGGGTGAGGGGGTCCTCTCCCAGGCGTCGTGCACACCGGGGGCGTCGTCCGGCTGCACGAGGGGTCCACGGGGCACCGGTCAGCGGAGGTGCACGACGCGGTGCTGCGCCACCCTCGTGCCTCGGCCGGCGGGAAGGGACGGAGGTCCCCCCGAGGTGCGCCCGCCGACCCTGGGCGACCGCCGCTCCACCGCTTAGCGTCCGGCACCGGGACCCAGCGTGGAGGAGGAACCGTGCAGGTCAGAGAGGTCATGACCCGCGAGGTCGTCACCGTCGGACCGGAGACCCCCGCGAAGTACGCGGCAGAGGTCATGGCCGAGCACGGCTTCGCGGCACTGCCGGTCGTCGAGGACGACCGGCTCGTCGGCATCGTGGCCGAGGCGGACGTCCTCCGGGACCGGGTGCCGCCGGACCCCAGGCTCCACCTGCGCCGGGACGACGGAGCGGACCAGCTGGCCCCGTCCGTGCTGGTGCACGGGGTGATGACCTCCGACGTCCGGTGCGTCGAGCCCGTGGCGGACGTGGCCGACGTCGCGCGGGTCCTCGTCGACGAGCGACTGCGCAGCGTGCCCGTGGTCGACGGCGATCGGCTCGTCGGCATCGTGAGCCGCCGCGACCTGCTGCGGGCTCTGGTCCGGCCGGACGAGGAGATCCGGCACGAGCTCCTCCGCCTGGTGGAGGGCTACACCGGTGCGCTCGACGCATGGGAGGTCACGGTCACCGAGGGCGTGGCCACCATCAGGCGCACCCGTGGCCACCCCGAGCCGACGGCCGAGGTCGAGCAACGGGCGCTCTGCGCGCTCGCCCGGACGGTCGGGGGGGTCGTGGGCGTCCGGGCGGTCTCCGCCGGGGATGCCGGTCCCGTCGTCGCCGGCGTGGCGGACCGGCCGGAGGACGAGGCCTCTGCCGGCGACACCCGCCGCTGAACACCGTGCCGACAGGACGACCATGCGCACCACGGACCCGGACCGGACCCTCGTGGCGCTCGACGACGTCGAGTGCCGGACCCGCCTGCTCGGTGGCCGGCTCGGCCGGCTCGCCTTCACCCGGAACGCGCTGCCGGCGATCGAGCCGGTCTGCTACCGCCTGCACGACGAGGAGGTCGTCATCCCGACCCTGCCGGACAGTCCCTTCCTACCGCGGACGGACAGCCCGGTGGTCGCCCTGGGTGTGGACGCCTGCGACGACGCCGTCTGGACCGGGTGGTGCGTCACCGTGGTCGGCCCCTGCCGCTCGGTCGACGACCCGGCAGAGGTGGCCGTCCTCGACGCCCTCCCCTGGCCCCTCCCGGGCCGGACACGTGGCCGTCGATACGTCGCGGTGCGGATCGGGATGCTGAGCGGCTGGCGCACCGCGACCACGTCTCCCGACCCGACCTTTCCGGGGACGCGCACCCCGACGCGCCGCTGACCGACGTCTCCCGTGCCCGGAACGACCCCGTTCCCCTGCCTGCCGCTGCGTGCCAAGCTCGGCCGGGAGGGGGTGACCCGGACCATGCCGAGCCGGCAGCACGCCACTCGTCCACCCGACCCGTCCACGAGCTCTCCGCTGGCCGGCATGCGGCTCGCCGAGCTGCTGGAGGAGGTCCAGGAACGCCTGGCGACCGTGGCCGAGAGCCAGACCCGCATCCAGCACCTGCTCGACGCCTTCCTGACCGTCTCCACCGGACTGGACCTCGAGGCGACCCTGCGGCGCATCGTCGAGGCGGCCACCGACCTCGTCGACGCGCGCTACGGAGCGCTCGGCGTGCTGGCGCCCGAGGGCGGGCTGGCGGCCTTCATCCACGTGGGCATCGACGACGAGCTGGCCGCCCGGATGGGGCACCTGCCCGAGGGCAAGGGCGTGCTCGGCCAGCTGATCACCGAGCCCTACCCGCTG
>DASQXT010000054.1:0-4688 GCA_035639575.1 Geodermatophilus sp. | reverse complement strand
CCCGGGGAGTTGTCGACGGCGACCGCCGTCAGCCCCCGGTCGGCAGCGAACTGCAGCAGGCCGCCGACATCGGTGTGGTGGCGCAGGTGCTGGTACCGGTCGGTGACCATCGCGCCGCGCCGGTTCCATCGCCGGTTGCCGACGACGTGCACCTCGGCGGCGAGGAACGCGTTGGCGTTGCGCACGACGGTGCCGATGTTGAAGTCGTGCTGCCAGTTCTCGATCGCGACGTGGAACGGGTGGCGACGGGTGTCCAGATCGGCGACGACGGCCTCGCGGCGCCAGTAGCGGTAGCGGTCGACGACGTTGCGCCGGTCGCCGTGCGCGAGCAGCTCGGGGTCGTAGCGCGGGTCCTCGGGCCACGGCCCGGACCAGGGACCGACGCCCACCGACGTCCCCCACTCCGTCGGGCCCGCCTCGCCGTCCACGCGGCCGATCGTTCCCCACGCAGGGGGCGGCCGTGCGCTCCGGGCAGGATCGGCGGACGTGACCGACGGCGTCCTCGTCCACCTCACCGACCCCGCGGCCTGGCGGGCGGCCCTGGACAGCGGGGCGCTGCGCCCGCCGTCCCTGACCGCTCAGGGGTTCGTGCACCTCTCCACGCCGGAGCAGGTGCAGCTGCCGGCCGGGCGGCTGTTCCCCGGACGGCGGGACCTCGTGCTGCTCGTCGTCGACCCCGCACGGCTGACCGACCCGGTGCGCTGGGCCCCGGGCGTGCCCGGCGACCCGCCCGGCGTGCGCTTCCCGCACCTGCACGGCCCGCTGCCGACCAGCGCCGTCGTCGCCGTCGTCCCGTACCGGCCGCCCGCCGAACCGGTGCCGCCCCGGCCGGACGACGCGCTCGGCCGCGCGCGGGCGCTGTCGCTGTCGGTGCGGACCCGGCGGGCCGCCGAGGTGCGCGACGTCCCCGGCGGGGTGGCGGTGCTGGACCCGCGCTTCCCGTACTCCCGGGACGACAACCGGCTGGTCCTGTCGCAGCCGGTCGACGCCGGCACGGTCGCGGCGAGCGCGGCTGCGGTCGCCGCCGACGCGGGCTGGCCGCACCTCGCCGCCACGCTGGCCTGGTCGGGTGCGGACGACGTGGCGCGCGAGCTCACCGGCCACGGCTGGCGGGCCGAGGAACTGCTGGTGATGGCCCGCCCGGCCACGCCGCCGCCCCCGGGACGCCGCGCGGAGGCGGTCGACCAGCGCGAGGTGCACGACCTCTGGGAGCGCTCGTGGCGGCGCGACCTGCCGACCTCGGAGGCCGACCTGGACGAGGTGGTGGCCCAGCTGATCGGCCGGGAGCACCGCAACGACCGGGTCGTCGCCGTCACCGACCTCGCCGTCCGGGAGGAGGGGCGGGTCGTCTCGGCCGGTCAGCTGCGCGTCGACGGCGCCACCGCCGCCTTCGAGTCGATGAACACCGACCCCGCGGCGCGCGGCCGCGGGCACGGCGACGCCGTCCTGGCGGCCGCGCTGGACCTCGCCGCCGAGCGCGGCTGCGACCTCGTGGTGCTGGAGGCCGACGAGACCGACTGGCCCCGGCACTGGTACGCCCGCCGCGGCTTCGTCGCGGTGGGGTCCACGTGGGAGGTCTACGCCGAGGCCGGCGCGACCAGCGAGAGCAGCAAGTAGGCGACGGCGGCCGAGGGCAGCAGCGAGTCCAGCCGGTCCATGATGCCGCCGTGGCCGGGCAGCAGTTGGCCCATGTCCTTGATGCCGAGGTCGCGCTTGATCAGCGACTCCCCCAGGTCACCGACGGTCGCGCTGACGGCCAAGGCGACGCCGAACAGCACCCCGCCCCACCACGGCCCACCGAGGGCGAGGGTGACGACCGGGGTGGCGATCAGCACGCAGGCGACGATCGAGCCGGCCATCCCCTCCCATGACTTCTTCGGGCTGACCGACGGCGCCATCGGGTGCTTGCCGAACAGGACGCCCGCGGCGAAGCCGCCGACGTCGTTGCCGACGACGGTGGCGATGAAGGCCAGCACGCGGGCCGCCCCGTCGTCCGGGACCAGCAGCAGGACCGCGAACCCGGCGAGCAGGGGGACGTACAGCGCCACCAGGACGCCGGCCGAGGCGTCGCGCAGGTAGCCGTCGGGGCCGTCGCCCAGCCGCCACAGCAGGACGGCGAGGACGGTGAGCAGGAACGCCACCACGAGCCCGGAGGCGCCGCGGGTCCAGGCCAGCACCACCATCGCGACCGTGCCGACGAGCAGGGGCACGAGCGGGGCACGTGCGTTCCCGGCCTGCAGCGCCCGCGTCAGCTCGACGACGCCGGTGAGGACCGCCGCACCCAGCACGAGCAGGAACGCCGGCCGGTAGACCAGCAGCGAGACCAGGATGACCGCGCCCAGCCCGAGGCCGACGCCGATGGCCGCGACCATGTCCCGGCCGGCGCGGCCGGGCTTCTTCCCCGGTGTCGGGACCAGCTCGGGGCCGATGGACTCGGTCGTCGACGTGGGGGGCTCGGTCTGCGTCGTCCCCGGTTCGCGCCCGGACGGCTCGGCGGTCGCCGGCTCCGGCACGGGCAGCGGTGCCGTCCGCAGCTCGGTGGCCGCCCGCGGCGGCAGTGGCGGCGGAGGCGGGGCCGGACGTCGGCCGACGATCGGGATCGGCCCGGTGTCGGGGTCGCGGTCCGGGGTCATGGGCGGTCGGGGGTCATGGCGGGAGGTCCGGACGGGTCAGACCTCGAGGAGCTCGGACTCCTTGTGCTTGACCGCCTCGTCGATGCCGTGCACGTGCTTGGCGGTCAGGTCGTCGAGCTCCTTCTCGGCGCGGCGCACGTCGTCCTCGCCGGCCTCGCCGTCCTTGGCGATGCGGTCGAGCTCCTCCTTGGCCCGGCGGCGCACGTTGCGGATGGCGACCTTGGCGTCCTCGCCCTTGGCGCGGGCCTGCTTGACCAGGTCGCGGCGGCGCTCCTCGGTCAGCTGGGGGAACACCACGCGGATGATCTGGCCGTCGTTGGTCGGGTTGACGCCGAGGTCGCTGTCGCGGATCGCCTTCTCGATGGCCGACAGCTGGCCGGTGTCATAGGGCTTGATCACCGCCATGCGGGCCTCGGGCACGGTGATCGACGACATCTGCGGCACCGGCGTCGGCGAGCCGTAGTAGTCGACCAGGACCTTGTTGAACATCGACGGGGCGGCGCGCCCGGTGCGCACCGAGCCGAGGTCCTCGCGCGCGACCGACAGGGCCTTGTCCATCCGCTCCTCGGCGTCGAGCAGGGTGTCGTCGATCACGGGTCTCTCCTCCTGGTGCGGCGGAGCACTCCACCGCGGGTGCGGGTCTGCGGGCTGGCGGCGGTGTGGCGCTCAGGCCGGGTCGCTGATCAGCGTCCCGATCCTCTCACCTGCCACCGCACGGGCGATGTTGCCGTCGCGCAGCAGGTTGAACACGACGATCGGCATGCTGTTGTCCATGCACAGGCTGATGGCCGTCGCGTCGGCGACCTTGAGTTGCTTGGCGAGCACGGTGCCGTAGTCGAGGTCCTCGTACATGACGGCGTCCGGGTTGGTGCGCGGGTCGTCGTCGTAGACGCCGTCCACCCCGTTCTTGGCCATGAGCAGCACCTGGCAGCCGATCTCGAGAGCGCGCTGCGCGGCCACCGTGTCGGTCGAGAAGTAGGGCATGCCGGCGCCGGCGCCGAAGATGACCAGCCGGCCCTTCTCCAGGTGCCGCACCGCCTTGCGCGGGATGTAGGGCTCGGCCACCTGCCCCATCTCGATCGCCGTCTGCACCCGGGTCTGCAGGCCGACCTGCTCGCAGAAGGCCTGCAGGGCCAGGCAGTTCATGACCGTGCCGAGCATGCCCATGTAGTCGGCGTGCCGGCGGTCCATGCCGGCCTGGGACAGCTCGGCACCGCGGAAGAAGTTGCCCCCGCCGACCACCACGGCGACCTGCGTGCCGCCGTGGACGACGTCGGCCAGCTGGGTCGCGATGCTCTGCACGATGTCGGAGTCGACGCCCACCTTGCCGCCGCCGAAGGCCTCTCCGGACAGCTTCAGCAGGACCCGCTTGTAACCCGCGCCGTCGGCGGGCTGGAACGCGGTGGGGGCGGACATGGGCGCGGTGGTGCTCGGCGCGGCGGTGTCGGTCAACGGGTCATCCCTCGCTCGGCGTCGTCCCCCTGATCCTGCCGCACGGCCCGTGCGGCAGCTCGCGGGCGGGGGTCTCCCGCGTCGGTGCCCGGACACGAGAAGGACCCCGCTGCCCCCCACGCCTCGCTCGCTCGGCGCGGGCCCCTGCAGCGGGGCCGGACGGGGACAACGGGGTCCGTGTGTGCGGCTGGTTACGCCTGGCCGACCTCGAAGCGGGCGAACCGCTCCACGGTCAGGCCGGCCTCGTCGACGATCTGCTTGACCGTGCGCTTGGGCTCGGTGATCGACGGCTGCTCGAGGAGGACGAAGTCCTTGTAGTAGGCGTTGACCCGACCCTCGACGATCTTGGTGATCGCCTGCTCGGGCTTGCCCTCCTCCTTGGCCGTCTGCTCGGCGACGCGGCGCTCGGTCTCGACCGCCTCGGCCGGGACCTCGTCGCGGGACAGGTAACGCGGGCGGGCCGCGGCGATGTGCATCGCCAGGCTGCGCGCGGCCTCCTCGCTGCCGCCGCTGTACTGCACCGCGACACCGATCGCCGGGGGCAGGTCGGTGGCCCGCTTGTGCAGGTAGGTGGCGGTCTGGCCGTCGAAGACCACGAACCGG
>DASQXT010000053.1:0-7313 GCA_035639575.1 Geodermatophilus sp. | reverse complement strand
CGAGGCACAGCAGCGGCTCGCCCAGTTCAAGGAAGCGTTGACCCGAGGGGCGGACCCCGGCGTGGTGAGCGCCTGGATCAACGAGGCCCAGGCCGACCTCGCCAGGGCGCGCACCGACCTGGCGCTGCTCAACAACGAGGTCCCGGCCGAGCTCAGCCGCAGTGATCTGACGAGGGTCGTCACCGACATGTCCGCGCTGGTCAGCAGCCTGTCGACGGCGACGCCGGCGACCAAGGCCGACCTCTACCGCGACCTGGGACTGCGCCTGATCTACGACCACGACAGCGGCGGGGTGGACGCCGAGGTGAGCACGGCGCAGGCGTGTGCAAAACGTGGTGTCCGAGGGGGGACTTGAACCCCCACGCCCGATAAAGGGCACTAGCACCTCAAGCTAGCGCGTCTGCCATTCCGCCACCCGGACAGGTGAGCCGCTCTCGCGAGCGTCGGGGGTCAGCATAACCGAGCCTCGGCCAGGGTCTGCACACCCCCGGTGGCACGATCGTCGGCATGTCAGAGACGACCGCCGCGCCCCTGTCCCGTGCCCAGGACGAGGTCGCGGAGCTGCTGTCCGACCTCATCCGCATCGACACGACCAACACCGGCGACACCGCCACCGGCAAGGGCGAGCGGGCGGCGGCCGAGTGGGTCGCCGGGAAGCTCGGCGAGGTCGGCATCCCGTCGGTCGTCCACGAGTCCGAGCGGGGGAGGGCCAGCCTGGTCGCCCGCATCGAGGGTCAGGACAGCAGCCGCCCGGCGCTGCTGGTCCACGGCCACCTGGACGTCGTCCCCGCCGACCCGGCCGAGTGGAGCGTCCACCCGTTCTCCGGCGAGGAGCGCGACGGCTACGTCTGGGGCCGCGGCGCGGTCGACATGAAGGACATGGACGCGATGACCCTCGCGCTCGTGCGCGACTGGGCCCGCACCGGCGTCCGGCCCCCGCGGGACGTCGTCCTGGCCTTCGTCGCCGACGAGGAGGCCGGCGGGAAGCTCGGCGCCCGCTACCTGGTCGAGGAGCACCCCGACCTCTTCGAGGGCTGCACCGAGGCGATCAGCGAGGTCGGCGGCTTCAGCATCACCGTCCGCGACGACCTGCGCCTCTACCTGGTCCAGACAGCGGAGAAGGGCCTGGCCTGGATGCGGCTCACCGCCGGCGGGAGGCCCGGCCACGGCTCCTTCGTGCACGACGACAACGCCGTCACCCGGCTCTGCTCGGCCGTGGCGCGGCTCGGCTCGGCCCGGCTGCCCACCACGCTCACCCCGCCGATGCGCTCGTTCCTCGCCGCGGTCGAGGACGCCTACGGCATCGAGATCGACCCCGACGAGCCCGAGCAGGCCCTGGCCCGGCTGGGCAGCATCAGCCGGATGATCGGCGCGGCCCTGCGCAACACGGTCAACCCGACGATGCTCGACGCCGGCTACAAGGCCAACGTCATCCCCGGCACGGCCAGCGCCACCGTCGACGGCCGCTTCCTCTACGGGCAGGAGGAGGAGTTCGAGCGGCAGCTGGCGGGCCTGCTCGGCGAGGGCGTGCAGCGCGAGTGGCTGGTGCACGACCAGGCCGTGGAGACGACGTTCGACGGCCCGCTGGTCGACGCGATGGTGGCCGCGCTCAAGGCGGAGGACGACGGCGCCCGCCCCGTGCCGTTCACCATGAGCGGCGGCACCGACGCCAAGAGCTTCGAGCGGCTGGGCATGCGCTGCTTCGGCTTCTCCCCGCTGCGGCTGCCCCCGGACCTGGACTTCGCCTCGCTGTTCCACGGCATCGACGAGCGGGTGCCGGTGGAGTCGCTGCGCTTCGGGATCCGGGTCCTCGACCGGTTCCTGCGCGCCTGCTGACGCCGCTCACGCCGCGGCGCGCAGCGCGCCCAGCAGGGCGGCGACGCCGGGTACCCGCCGCGCGTCCGGGCGCGCCAGCGTCTCGACCACCCGGCCGTCGACGTCGGGCAGGTCGACGGCGACCACCCCGGGCTGCGTGCTCGCCGCCAGGGCCCAGCTGGGCAGCAGGGCCACGCCGAGTCCCTGGGCCACCAGGCCCTGCACGACGACGTGGTCGTCGGTGGCGAAGCGGACGTCGGGGGTGAAGCCGGCCCGCCGCGCGCAGCGCAGCAGGTGACCGCGGCAGCGCGCGCACCCGGCGATCCACGGCTGGTCGCGCAGGTCGGCCAGGGTCGTGGGCAGCGGCTCCCCCGCAGGGACGACGGCCAGCACCGGGTGGCGCGCCATCGGCTCGCGCAGCAGGTCGCCGGGGACGGCGTCCTCGTCGTCCTCGTGGCGGAACACCAGCGCCAGGTCCGCCGCGCCGCTGCGCACCGCCGCCTCGGCCTCCGGCGGTTCCTGCTCGGTGAAGTGCACCTGCAGCGCCGGCGCCCGCTCCCGCAGCGCGACCAGCGCGGGCGGCAGCAGGACCGCCGCGGCCGTCGGGAAGGCCGACAGCCGCACCGTGCCCGCGGCCAGGCCGGTCAGCGCGGCGATCTCCTGCTCGGCCGCGGTCAGCCGGTCGGCGACGCCCTCGGCGTGCCGCAGCAGGACCCGGCCGGCCTCGGTCAGCGCCACGCCCCGACCCTGCCGCAGGACGAGGGCCGTACCGGTCTCGCGCTCCAGCTGCCGCACCTGCTGGCTCACCGCCGGCTGCGTCCAGCCCAGCGCGCGGGCGGCGCCGGCCAGCGACCCGGCGCGGGCGACCTCACGGAAGACGAGCACCCGGCGGGGATCCACGGTGCGACATCCAAGCACTGCTTGGGTCAGGACGTCGACACCCCGGACTGGACGGCACCTTTCCCGCGGGCGAGCCTGGGCCCATGAGGACGATCGGGTTGCTGGGCGGGATGAGCTGGGAGTCGACGGCGCTGTACTACCGCACCGCCAACGAGCTGGTGCGGGAACGGCTGGGCGGTCTGGCGAGCGCCTCGCTGCTGGTGCGCAGCCTGGACTTCCGCGCCGTCCGGGAGTGTCAGCTGGAGGACCGCTGGGACGACGCGGCCGCGCTGCTGGCCGCCGAGGCGCGAGCGCTGGAGTCCGCCGGTGCCGAGCTGGTGCTGCTGTGCACCAACTACATGCACCGGACGGCGCCGGCGATCGAGGCGGCCCTGAGCGTGCCGTTCCTGCACATCGCCGACCCGGTGGCCGCCGCCGCGCCCGGTCCCACGATCGGCCTGCTCGGCACGGCCGGCACCGTGCGGGCGCCGTTCCTCCGCGAGCGCCTCGAGGCTGCCGGGCTCACCGTGCTGGTGCCGCCGGAGGACGACGTCGACCGCGTGGACGCGGCCATCTTCGACGAGCTGTGCCGAGGCGTGCTCTCCGACGCCACCCGTGCCGAGCTGCGCGCCGTCGTCCGCCGGCTGGCCGAGCGGGGGGCCGACGCCGTGGCGCTGTGCTGCACCGAGCTCGAGCTGCTGCTCGGCCCCGGCGACAGCCCGGTGCCGCTGCTGCCCTCGGCCCGGCTGCACGTCACCGCGGCCGTCGACGCCGCGCTCGCCCCGCGGCCGGCCGTGGTCTGATGGCCGGGTGACCGCTGCCACTCCCCGTCCCGGATCCGTCGCACTCATCACCGGGGGGACCGGCGGCTTCGGCCGCGCCCTCGCCGCCAAGCTGGGGGAGCGGGAGGTCACCGTCGTCCTCGCCGACCTCGACAGCGAGCGGGCGCGCGCCACCGCCGCCGACCTGGGCGCGGAGTTCGAGGTCCTCGACGTCACCGACCGGGCGGCCAACGCCGCGCTCGTCGAGCGCATCGAGGCCCGGCACGGCCGGCTCGACGCCGCCTACCTCAACGCCGGCATCTCCGCGGCCAAGTCCGACGATGACCTCGACCTCGACGAGTTCATGCGGGTGGTCGACGTCGACCTCTTCGGCGTCGTCTACGGCGCGGTGGCCGCCCGCCCCGCGATCAGGCGGGCCGGCGGCGGCGCGATCGTCGTCACGGCGTCCCTGGCCGGCCTCTCGCCGATGGCCACCGACCCCGGCTACAGCGTCGCCAAGGGCGGCGCGATCGCCTTCGTCCGGTCGATGGCCCCGCGCCTGGCCCGCGAGGGGACGACGATCACCGCGATCTGCCCGGGCTTCGCCGACACCGCGATCATCGACCGGATCCGCGACCAGTTCACCCAGGCCGGCTTCCCGGTGCTGACCGCCGAGGAGGTGGCCGACGCGATGGTCGCGGCCTGGACCTCGGGCGAGCCGGGCGCGGCCTACGTCGTCCAGCCCGGCGTGGGCACCGTGCCCTACCGGTTCAAGGGCGTGCCCAGCGCGAGGACCGCCACCGGCGAGACGGCCGTCGTCCCGGAGGCGCTGCGCCCGCCGTCGATGAGGTGAGCGTCAGACGGCGTCGGTGCGGCAGGCGTACAGGAACGCCGGGGGCACGTTCCACGGGGTGATCTTCTGCTGCACCGACGGGAAGCGGCGGCGCAGCTCGCGCAGGATCAGCGGCGAGTACTGGATCACCAGCAGCACGCCGCCGGGCGCGAGTGCGACCGGCAGCAGGTCGAGCACCCGGCGGCGCAGCCCCGCCTCGAACGAGGTGTAGGGCAGCGCGGAGACCAGCACGTCGGCCCGCTTGCCACCCAGGTGCACGTCGAGGTTCTCCGCGGAGTCGCAGACCACCTGCAGCCGGGGGTCGTCGTAGCGATCCTCGAGCAGCTCGGCCAGGTCCGGGTCGATCTCCAGCGCCACCAGCCGGGAGCTCGGGCCCAGCCGGGCGAGGACCTCACCGGTCTGCACCCCGGTGCCCGCGCCCAGCTCGACGACCAGGTCGGCACGGGAGAGGTCGGCCAGGTCCAGCATGTCCCGCACCGCCCAGCGGGACGTCGGCAGGATCGCGCCCACCTGACGGGGGTTGGCCACGAACGCCCGCAGGAAGCGGAACCGGTCGGTCAGGGTCTGTCTCATGCCGCCCTCCCCGGCCGCCTCGGGCAGCGGCGACCCAGCCCAGACCCTGACACGCCCGTGCCGGGTCGGCGACCGCAGGGGCCGGCGGCGCCGGCGGCGCTAGATGTGCGGCTTGGGCAGGTAGGACAACCGGGCCCGGCGGCGCAGGATGACCTTGCGCGTGCCGTCGGCGTGCAGCTGCAGCCGGGCCAGTTCCCAGCCGCCGGTGTCCGCCTGCAGGCTCAGCATGGTCGCCGCTGCGGACCGGGACGTACCCGGCGGGATCCGCAGCGGCGCGAACTCGTAATCCCCGGCGACCGCCTCCATCTCGCCGATTGTGCCCGCCCGACGCGCCGGGGTCACGTGATCGTCCCCTCCCGGACTGCCCGGCCCCGCGCCGGGCGGGCAGGATGGGGCCGACCCCATCCCCGACGACACGGAGGACGACGTGACCGCTCCCGGCAACGACGTGCCCGACGCCGACCGCGCCGAGCAGGAGGCCCCGCTCGACCCGCCGGCCGTCGCCCTCGCCGGTGACGCCACCCCGCCGGGGGAGGGCGTCCCCGAGGCCGACGCCCTCGAGCAGCAGCTGGCGGCCCGTCCGGGCGAGGCCGGCAGCCCGCTGCGCCCGCTCGGCGACCGCGAGGCCGACCCCGCCGACGTCCTCGAGCAGGAGGCCGACGTCCCCGTCGACGACGACGACGTCCCGCTGTAGCCCGCGGCGCGGGCCCGCTCAGCCGGCGAGCGGGACGGTCAGGCGCTGGGTCGCCGTCGCGGCCGCGGCCGGCACGTCGGCCGGCGCGGTGACCCGCACCTCCTGCTGGCACACGGTGCCCGCGGCCGGCAGCGTCTGGCCGAACAGGTAGGCGTCGGTCGCGGAGTCGATGCAGGCGGAGTTGCCGCCGTAGGCCGTGTGCCCGTCGCCGGCCATGGTCAGCAGCCGGGCGTTGCCCTGGGCCTCGACCAGGGCGACCGCCCCGGCGTAGGGCGTCGCCGGGTCGTAGGTCGTGCCGATGACCAGCGGCGCCGGGGAGGTCGCGGGGAGCCGGAAGGGCCCGTGGTAGGCGTCCTCGTCCTTCACCGGCCACAGCCCCCACGGCAGCTCGGAGTAGGCGAAGCTGCCCCAGAAGTGGGGGAAGGCGGCCCACTCCGCGGCGCCGCGCTCCAGGTAGGCGTCGACGTCGGTCGGCCACTGCTGCTCGGAGGCCGAGATGGCGACGAACCGGTCGGTCGACGCGGGGTCGTCGTACACGAACTGGTCGAGCAGCGCGCGGACCGCGGAGCCGTCCCCGCGCTCCGCGGCGGCCAGCGCGGCGGCGAGCAGCCCCCACAGCCGCTTGGCGTAGAGCAGGGTCTGGGTCACGTCGCGGATGTCGTCCGCGGTGACCGGGCGCGGGTTCGCGGGGTAGCCGGCAGCCGGGAGGGGGGCCGCCTCGGCGGTCGCCAGCAGCTTGTCGTAGGCCAGCAGCGGGTCGGGGCCGCCGAAGCCGGAACAGGCGGCCTGGTCGAGGGCGCAGGCCTCGGTGAACCGGTCGAGGGCCCGCTCGAAGCCGGCGGCCTGCCCGGTGCTCAGGGACACCGGGTCGGTGAGGTACGCCACGGGGTCGAGGGCGCCGTCGAGCACCAGGGCCCGGTAGCGGTCGGGGAAGAGGGCGGCGTAGGTGGCGCCGAGGAAGGTGCCGTAGGAGAAGCCGAGGTAGGTCAGCTTGTCGTCCCCGACGGCTGCCCGCAGCAGGTCCAGGTCGCGGGCGACGTTCGCGGTCGAGAGGTGCTCGAGGATGGCGCCGTTCCTCGCCCGGCACGTGTCGACGTACTCCTGGGCGCTGGCGACGAGCGCGGCCGGGTCGACGTCGAACGGCGTGGGGGAGGGCCGCGAGAAGAACCCCTCCGTCTCCGGGTTCAGCCCGCAGTCGACCGCCGGGGTGCTCGGCGCGACCCCGCGCGGGGCGAAGGCGACGATGTCGAAACGCGTGTTGAGGTCGGCGAAGATGCCGGCGCCCGCCCCCTGCAGGTAGGTCACGAACTCGCCGCCGGGGCCGCCGGGGTTGATGAACAGCGAGCCGATCCGGTGGGCCGGGTCGGTGGCCGGCACCCGGGAGAGGGCGATCCGGATGCTCGCGCCGCCCGGCTCGTCGTGGTCCAGCGGGACGTCGGCGCTCGCGCAGTCCACGCCGGCCGCGGTGGCCGCCGCTGTCGTCCCGCACCCGGTCCAGACCAGCTCGGGGACCCCGGCGGCCAGCGGTTCGGCGGCCGGGACGCCGGCGGCCGCCACCGACGTCCCGGCCCCGAGGACCAGGACGGTGAGCGTGCTGACGGTGGCGACGCGACGGCGGGCGGTCACGGCGGCTCCCGGAGGGCAGGGGGCGCGGCGGGCGGGCGCCCGGGAGCGCCATGCAACACCCCCGCGCGCGGAGGGGACAAGGCTCGGGAACGGGACCATCCCGGAACGACCC
>DASQXT010000052.1:0-16636 GCA_035639575.1 Geodermatophilus sp. | reverse complement strand
GAACCCCGGGGCGCGCTCACAGGGGGAGCGGGCAGGATGAGCGCGTGGCCCGGCCCAGCATCGTCCCCATCGCCCTCACCGTCGACGACCGCACCGGCTTCACCCTGTGGGCTCCGCCCTGGGAGGAGGACGGCGAGGAGTGGCAGGCCTTCCTCGGCACCTCCGAGGACGACCGGGCCCGCGTGCACCTCTTCCCGACCCCGGACGCGCTGGCCGCGTTCTGCCGCACCCGCACCGACCACGACCTCGCCGACCACCCGGTGTGGCCGGTCGTGGTCGGGCTGGGTGCGGCGGACCTCACGCCCGACGACGACCACCGCTACGACCTCGATGGCGTCTACGACATCGCCGCCGAGAACCCCGACCGGTGGGCGGTCGAGGAGCTGGCCGCGACCATCGACATCGTCACCCGCCTGGCCGAGTGCCTCGACGTGGAGGACGACGACGCCGACGACGAGCTGACCGATCCCGACGGGGAGCCGGACGTCGACGACGACATCGAGCTCGAGCGCCGGGCCGACGGCTCCGTCGCCCGCGGAGGGGAGTTCGGCGCGCTCGCCGAGCTGGTCTCCCGCCCCGAGATCGGCTCGCTCGGGCTGGGCGTCGAGGCCTTCGTCGGCCGCTCCGGTGAGGACGCCTGGGTCGGCGTCGGCAGCGCCCTCGACGACCTGTGGGAGGACGTCCTCGACGAGCTCGGCAGGCACCTTGACTGGACCGGCGGCGGCACCGTCTCCGTCGACGACTACCCCTCCGCGGCGGAGGCCGACGAGGACGAGTACGACGAGGACGACCTCGAGGACGACGCCGCGGCGGCTGCCGGCCCGGCGGGCGACACGACCGCGGTTGCGGCGGCCGGTGTGAGCACCATCGCCCGCCCGGGTCGCATCACCGCGCCGCCCGCGGAGGTCGCCAAGGCCGCCGAGTTCTGGGAGGCCGTCGGCATCCTGCCGGTGGAGGTCGTGGTGCCCGAGGGCGCCGGCCTCACGCTGCGCTGCTACGTCGAGGACCGGGCGCGCTTCCTCGGCCGCGAGGGCGAGGTGTTCCTGTTCGGCTCCCCCGAGGACCTCACCCGCTTCTGCCGCGGCAGCGAGGCCCACGACCTCACCGAGATCGCCTCCTGGCCCGAGGTCGCCGACACCACCACGCCGCCGCTGCCGGCCGACCAGGACCGCTACGACCTCACCGAGACCAGCGAGGTGCTGGCCGAGGTCGCCGGCGGCGCGGGCGGGCTGGTCGACCACCGGGTGCTCGCCCAGCAGGTCGAGGGCGTGCGCGACATCGCCGAGTACGCCGGGCTGACCCGCGTCGAGGAGCTGCTCCGCCCGGACGCGCCGCTGGGCCGCGCCGTCGCCCAGGGCGAGCGGGTCCCGGACACGCCGCTGCGCGCCGAGGACGCCGCCGCGCTGCGCCCGGCCTGGGACGAGGTCGTCACCCAGGTCGGCAGCGCGCTGGTCTTCCGCGACTGATCCCGGGACCGGCTCCGCCGACCGGGTAACAACTCATCTTGTGCGTGCGCACGCATAGGATGAGTATGTGCGTACGCACGGGAATCGATGGAGGAACCCATGTCCACCCTGTTGCACGTCTCCGCCTCGCCGCGCGGCGCCGCCTCCGAGTCGCTCGCTCTGGCTCGGACGTTCCTCGATGCCTTCCAGGAGACCCACCCGGACGTGCCGGTGACCACGTTCGACCTGTGGGACGGGTCGTTGCCGGAGTTCGGCGCAGCCGCCGCCGCGGGCAAGATGGCCGTCTTCGCCGGGCAGGAACCGACCGGCGAATCGGCGGTCGCCTGGCGCTCGGTCGAGGCCACCTTCCGCCGGGTGGACGCCGCCGACCGCTACCTGTTCAGCGTCCCGATGTGGAACGCCGGAGTCCCCTACGTCCTCAAGCAGCTGATCGACGTGATCAGTCAGCCCGGGATGCTCTTCTCGTTCGACCCGGACAAGGGGTACTCCGGGCTGCTGACCGGCAAGAAGGCCGCCGTCGTCTACACCAGCGCGGTCTACGGCCCCGGTCGGGGGCCGACCTTCGGCCAGGACTTCCAGGCCACCTTCTTCACCGACTGGCTGCGCTGGGCCGGCATCGGCGACGTCACCGAGATCCACCTCCGGCCCGACCTGGCCGCGCCGGACGTGGATGCCCGTCGCGAGCTGGCGCACGCCCAGGCCCGCGACGCCGGCAAGGTCTTCTGACCCGCTGTCACCGGCCGGGCGGACGCCCGGCGCGGATCAGCCCGAGGCCTCCTCGGCCTCCAGCACGCGTTGGAGGGCGACGCTGATCACCCGGATCTCCTCGTCCGCGAGGTGACCCGTGTAGTGCCGCTCGATGCCCTCCAGGTAGACCGGGGCGGCCGCACGGAGCCGGGCACGGCCCTCGGGTGTGAGCACCGCGAACAGCGACCTCCTGTCGTCGGGGTTGCGCTCGCGGCGCACCAGGCCGGCACGCTCCAGTTCGTCGACGACGCGACTGACCCGTTCACGGCTGAGGACCACCCGGGCGCCCAGCTCGGACATCCGCAGCCGGCGGTCGGGGGCGGCGTTGAGTTCGAGGAGGACGTCGTACCAGGCCAGCGGCATCTGCTGAGCGGCCAGGGCCCGTTCCAGCTTCGGCAGGACGGCGGCGTGGACCCGCAACAGAGCCGCCCACGGCGCCACCCGGTCGAGCTGGTCCACGCGGCAAGACTACTGGCCGAGAACGTGCAGACGCACACTCATGACGGTGGCGCAGACGCCAGCGGCCGGCCCCGGGGAACCGGGACCGGCCGCTGCCGTGTGGCTCTCAGGCCCGCCGCGAGCCTGGTGACGTGCTGGAACGGCCACCCTTCAGGGACCCTCCGCCTGAGCCTGCGAGGCGTGGGGGGAAGGGTGGTCCTTCTTCAGTCCGCCGATCGCTCGGGGCGACGGCCCTGGCCGCGGTACGGGCTGGACCGCCGCTCCCCGCGCTCGCCGTAGGAACGCTCACCGGTGCTGCGGGAACGCTCGCCGTACGCCGGACGGTCGCCGTACGCCGGGCGGTCGCCGTCCCGCCGCGGCCGCTCCCCGTGGGGACGGCGCGGCCGGTCGCCGTCGCGGCGCGGACGGTCGCCGTCCCGCCGCGGACGCCGGCCCCCGGGGCCCCCGGAGGGACGCCGGGACTCGCGCACCGGGCGCTCCACCGGCTCGACGTGCACGCCGCTGGCGACGAGCTCGGCGATCGGGGCGTCACCCGGACGGACCCGGGAGACGACCGGCTCGACCTTGGCCTGGCGGAACCGGCGCTTGGCCTGCCCCACCTGGTCGGGCAGCAGCAGCGAGACCACGACACCGGCGGCGCCGGCGCGGGCGGTGCGACCCGAGCGGTGCAGGTAGGTCTTGTGGTCCGCCGGCGGGTCGTAGTGCAGCACCAGCGAGACGTCGTCGACGTGGATGCCGCGGGCGGCGACGTCGGTGGCGACCAGCACCGGGCTGCGGGCGTCGGTGAACGCCTCCAGCGCACGGCGACGGGCGCCCTGCGGCAGCCCGCCGTGGATCGCCTCGGCCTTGATGCCGGCTGCCTGCAGGTTGCCCGCCAGCCGGTCGGCACCCAGCTGGGTCCGCACGAAGACGAGCGTCCGGCCCGGGCGAGCGGCGAGCTGCTCGGTCACCGCGACCTTGTCGCGGAAGGCGATGCTGTAGGCCAGGTGCTCGGCCGGCGGGGCGTCGTCCCCGGGGCGCTTGACCTCGTGCCGCGCCGGGTCCTTGAGGTACCGGCGGACCAGGGTGTCGACCTCGCCGTCCAGCGTGGCGGAGAACAGCAGCCGCTGGGCGTCGGGGCGGGTCTGGTCGAGCAGCTCCTGCACGACCGGCAGGAAGCCGAGGTCGGACATGAAGTCGGCCTCGTCGATGACGGTGACCTCGACCTCGTCGAGGGTCGCCTCACCCTGGCCGATCAGGTCCTGCAGCCGGCCCGGGGTGGCGATGATCGCGTCCACGCCGCGGCGCAGCTGCTGGATCTGCCGGTACATCGAGGCGCCGCCGTACACGGTGGTCAGCTGGACGCCGATCGACTGCCCGAGGGGCGCGAGGTTGTCGAAGACCTGCTGGGCCAGCTCGCGGGTGGGCACGAGGATCAGCCCGCGCGGGGCACGGCGGCCGCGGCGGACGTCGGCACCGAGGCGGGCGAGCATCGGCAGGCCGAAGGCCAGCGTCTTGCCCGAGCCGGTGGCGGCCTTGCCGAGCACGTCGCGCCCGGCGAGGGCGTCGGGCAGGGCGGAGGCCTGGATGGCGAAGGGGGTGCGGATGTCGCGCCGCTCGAGCGCGGTCACCAGCTGCTGGGGCAGGCCCAGCTGGGCGAAGGTCGGGCCGGTCTGCTCGGCCGGGGCCTCGACCTCGGGGGTCTCAGGGGTGGTCTGGACGTCGACAGTGTCGAACGTGGTCATGCGGGTGTGGGACTCCGATGCTTCTCGGCGCGCGTCCCGTGGTGGTGCGCGGACACCGTCGATCGGCGTCCTCACTGGCGATCACTGCGTCAGGGGACGCTGCGGATCTGCACGGATGCGCTCATGCCCGGACGGACCGTCCGGGAGGATGACCGGCGAGTGCCGGTGCACCCAATCTAGCAGCGCGGACCGCTGGGGCATTCCGACGGTGATCAGGCTCGCAGTGCCGCGTACCCCGGGCGGACGACGTCGGCGAGCAGCCGCGCCCGCTCCTCCTCGGGCAGGAACGCGGCGGCCAGGGCCCGCTCGGTCACCGTCTGGACGTCGTCCCAGCCCCAGGCGCAGGCGCGCGCCACGTCGGTGAGCTCGCTGGTGACCGAGACGCCGCTCATCAGCCGGTTGTCGGTGTTGACGGTGACCGCGAAGCCGAGCCGGTGCAGCCGGCCGACCGGGTGCGCGGCCAGGGACGGGTAGGCGCCGGTCTGCACGTTGGACGACGGCGCGACCTCCAGCGGCACCTGCGCGTCGAGGACCCGCCGCGCCACCGGGCCGAGGGCGCCGTCCTCGGCGACCTCGTCGGCGATGCGCACGCCGTGCCCGAGCCGCTCGGCGCGGGCGCCGTCCAGCGCGGCGACGATGCTGTCGATGCCGGCGGCCTCGCCGGCGTGGACGGTGCGGTGCGCCCCGGCGCGGTCCAGCAGCGCGATGGCCGAGGGGTGCCGGTCGGGCGGGAAGCCGATCTCCGGGCCGGCCAGGTCGAAGCCGACCACGCCGTCGTCCCGGTGGCGCACGACCAGGTCGGCCACCTCGTCCCACCGGTCGTTCTGGCGCATGGCGCACAGCAGGGTGCCGACGGTGATCGGCGTGCCCGCCTCCGACGCCTCCGCGCTGCCCTTCGCGAAGCCGTCGAGGATCGCCTCGACCGCCTCCTCGATCGGGGTGCCCTGCGCCGTGAGCAGCTCGGGGGCCATGCGCACCTCGGCGTACACGACGCCGTCGGCGGCCAGGTCGAGCGCGCACTCGCGGGCCACCCGGCTGACCGCCTCGGGACGCTGCATCACCGCGACGGTGTGCGCGAAGGTCTCCAGGTAGCGCACCAGCGAGCCGGTTGGGGCCGTGAACCAGTCGCGCAGCGTCTCCGGGTCGCCGGCGGGGAGGCCCCGGTAGCCGACCTCGTCGGCGAGCTCGAGCACCGTCTGCGGCCGCAGCCCGCCGTCCAGGTGGTCGTGCAGCAGGACCTTGGGAGCACGGCGGATCGAGTCGGCGTTCAACGGTGCGGGCACCCTCCCATTCTCGTCAGCGGGGTCCGCCCGCTTGAGCCGGGGAGTCAGCCCTCGCGGTCCTGCCAGCGGAAGGTCAGGGCGCAGAGCACCAGCCCGGCCACGCACCACAGGCCGAGAACCAGCGCGACGGTGCCGAGCTCCCAGGACCCGGCCGGCTCGCGGGCGGCCAGCGCGTCGGGGAGGAACACCGAGCGCAGGCCCTGGGCCAGCCACTTCACCGGGAACACCGCGGCGACGTCCTGCAGCCAGGCGGGCACCTGGTCGAAGGGCATGAAGACGCCCGAGATGAACTCCAGCACCAGCGCGATCGGGGTCACGGTGGCCGACGCCGACCGGCCGTTGCGGGCCAACGTCGAGACGACGATGCCCAGCAGCGTGCACGCCGCCGCACCCAGCACCGACACCCACGCGAAGGTCAGCCAGTCGGCGCCCGTGGGCAGGTCGATGCCGTACACGAGGACGCCGACCAGGAGCAGCAGCACGATCGTCGCGACCGCCACCGCGAGCACCTGCACGACCTTGCCGACGAAGTAGGCGCTGGCCGGCATCGGCGTGCCCCGCAGGCTCTTGAGCGTGCCGTCCGAGCGCTCCCCGGCGATGTGGATCGCCATGTTCTGCAGGCTGGACCCGACGATGCCCGCGGTGATGACCCCGGCCATGAAGTACTGCGGGAAGTCGACGCCGGCACCCAGGTCGTAGTCGAGCACCGCGCCCAGGCCCAGCAGCAGGATCACCGGGAAGACGAGCGTGAAGACGACCGACTCGCGCTGCCGGAAGAACTCCTTGAGCTCGACGCCGGCGCGGGTGAGGTAGACCCGGCCCAGCGGGGCCAGCGCGGTGCGCTCCGGGGCGGTGGTGGTCACGAGTTGTCCCCGATCATCTTCAGGTAGACGTCCTCGAGCGTGGGGCGGGCGACCGTCAGGTCGGGCACCTCGCCGGGGAAGCGGGCGGCCAGCTCCCGCACGAACGCGGTCGGCGTGGTGGTCTCGGCGGTGCGCCGGACGCCGTCCTCGGTCCAGCGGACGACGGCGGGTGCGGTGCCCCGCCCGCCCAGCGCGGCGGGGACGGCGACCTCGGCGAGCTGGCCGCGGGCGAGGACGCCGACCCGGTCGGCCAGCGCCTCGGCCTCGTCGAGGTAGTGCGTGGTCAGCAGCATGGTGGTGCCCAGGTCGCGCAGCGATCGGATCAGCGCCCAGAACTGCCGCCGGGCCTCGGGGTCGAAGCCGGTGGTCGGCTCGTCGAGGAAGAGCAGCCGCGGCCGGCCGACGATCCCGAGGGCGACGTCCAGCCGCCGGCGCTGGCCGCCCGACAGGGTGCGGCCGCGCGCGGCCGCCTGCTCGGTCAGGCCGACCAGCTCGAGCACCTCGTCGGGGTCGCGCGGCTCGGCGTAGTACGACGCCCGCGCCACGAGCAGCTCGCGCACCGACAGCTGGCTGTCCCCCGCGCCGGACTGCAGCACGATGCCCAGCTGGGCCTTCCAGCGCCGTCCGCCCCGCGCCGGGTCGGTGCCCAGGACGCGCACCTCGCCCCCGTCGCGCTTCCGGTAGCCCTCCAGCACCTCGACGGTGGTGGTCTTCCCGGCGCCGTTGGGACCCAGCAGCGCGAAGATCTCGCCGCGGCGGATGTCGAGGTCCAGGCCGTCGACGGCGGTGCGGTCGCCGTACCGCTTGACCAGGCCGCGGACCGAGATGGCGGCGTCCGGGTCAGGCTCCCTCCCGGGTCCCGCCGCGCGCTTGCGAGAGGTGGGGAGGAGGGAGTCCTTCTGCACGGGGACACAGTCTCCCCCGTGAACCGGGATGAGCGCGCCCACCCCTCCCCGGCGCCCGCCATGACATCGCGCCCCTCCGGGCCGCACCGCGGCCGGGTGCCGTCCCCCGCGTCGTGGAGCCGCTGCGTCGCGCCTGCGCGGACCCCTCCGGGGTCCACTCGGCACGACAGGACCGGAACCGGCCCCCGCTCGTCACGCCGTGATGCGGTCCAGCACCAGGGGCAGCGGCCGGTCGCCGGTGTCGACGTCGACCGCACCCTCCAGCGCCTCCAGCGCCCGCGGGATGCGCGCGGCGTCGTCGGTGTGCAGCTCCAGCAGCGGCTGGCCGGCCACCACCTGCTCCCCCACCCCGGCGGTCCAGGTGATGCCGGCGGCGGGCGACACCGGGTCCTCCTTGCGCGCCCGGCCGGCGCCCAGCCGCCAGGCCGCCACGCCGAGCGCGTAGGCGTCCAGCCGGGTGAGCGTGCCGGTGGCCGGCGCGGTCACCACGTGCTTCTCGGTCGGCTGCGGCAGCGGGGCGTCGGGGTCGCC
Source organism: Geodermatophilus sp. (assembly GCA_035639575.1). Lineage (GTDB taxonomy): Bacteria > Actinomycetota > Actinomycetes > Mycobacteriales > Geodermatophilaceae > Geodermatophilus. The sequence goes on along the minus strand of DASQXT010000052.1, from coordinate 8,658 downwards.
ACCCTGGGCGCTGATCATCCGCCGCCACACGTCCATGGCCCGCCCGTCGCGGAGGGCGTCGGCCGGGTCGACGTCCGCGCGCCCGACGCCGGCCAGCATCTCCCGCGCCAGCGCCAGGGTCAGCTCGACGACGTCGGCCGGGCCGCCGCCGGCGAGCACCTCCACCGACTCGGCCACCTCGACGGCGTTGCCGGCGGCGCGGCCCAGCGGGCGGTCCATCGCCGTGACCAGGGCCACGGTGTGCACGCCGGCCGCCTCCCCGAGGCCGACCATCGTGCGGGCCATCTCGCGGGAGGCCTCGGGGTCCTTCATGAACGCGCCCGACCCGGTCTTGACGTCGAGCACCAGCGCGTCGGCGCCCTCGGCGATCTTCTTGCTCATGATCGAGCTGGCGATCAGCGGGATCGACTCGACGGTGCCGGTGACGTCGCGCAGCGCGTAGAGCTTCTTGTCGGCGGGGGCGAGGTCGTGGCCGGCCGCGCAGATGACCGCGCCGACCTCGCGCAGTTGGGCCAGGTAGGCCTCCTCGTGCACGTCGGCCCGCCAGCCCGGGATCGACTCGAGCTTGTCCAGCGTGCCGCCGGTGTGCCCCAGGCCCCGGCCGGACAGCTGCGGCACCGCCACCCCGCAGGCGGCGACCAGGGGCGCGAGCGGCAGCGTGGTCTTGTCGCCGACCCCGCCGGTGGAGTGCTTGTCGGCGGTCGGCCGGCCCAGCGAGGAGAGGTCCTTGCGCTCGCCCGAGTCGATCATCGCCTGCGTCCAGACGGCGAGCTCCTCGGGCGCCATCCCGCGGAAGAACACCGCCATGAGCAGCGCGCTGACCTGCTCGTCGGGCACCACGCCGCGGGTGTAGGCGTCGATCACCCAGCGGATCTGCGCCGGGCCGAGCTGCCCGCCGTCCCGCTTGGTGCGGATGACGTCGATCGCGTCGAAGGCGCTCACGACCTGCCCTCCCGCACCGCCGCCTGCTCCAGGTCGTCCGGGCCGAACGCGTCGGGGAGCACCTCCCGCATCGGCACGATCCCCAGTGACACCGTCTCGATGAGCATCTCCGGGCCGCCGTGCTCCCACAGCAGCTGCCGGCACCGGCCGCAGGGCATGAGCGGCTGCCCGTCGCCGCCGACGCAGGCCACCGCGACCAGCCGGCCGCCGCCGGTGCGGGCGAGGTCGCTGACCATGCCGCACTCGGCGCACAGGCCCAGCCCGTAGGAGGCGTTCTCCACGTTGCAGCCGGTCACGACGCGGCCGTCGTCCACCAGCCCGGCCACGCCCACCGGGAACCGGGAGTACGGGGCGTAGGCGTGCGTCATCGCCTCCCGGGCGGCAGCGCGCAGCCCGTCCCAGTCCACCTCGCTCACGGGGTCGCTCCCGCGGCCCGCTCCCGCCACTAGTGCTCTCCTCGTCGGTAGACCAACCCGTCGGCCTTGGGCATCCGCAGGCGTTGGGAGGCCAGCGACAGCACGAGCAGCGTGGTCAGGTGGGGGGTGAAGAAGACGATGCCCTCCGGCAGCCGGTCGATCGTCAGGAAGCCGACCAGCGCGGCCACCGCGAAGACCCCGGCGACGACCGCTTGCAGCAGCCTGCGGCGCACCGCCTGGTACACCGCGACGCCGGCCAGCAGGACGGCGATGAGCAGCAGCAGGGCCACCACGGCGGTCTGGCTGCGCAGCTGCAGCGCGTCGGCGAACCCGAACAGGCCGGCGCCGGCCGCCAGCCCCCCGGGCCGCCAGTTGCCGAAGATCAGCGCGGCCAGGCCGATGAAGCCGCGGCCGCCGGTCTGGCCCTCGCGGTAGATGCCGGCGACGAACACCAGGAAGACGCCGCCCAGGCCGGCCAGCGCGCCGGAGACGACCACGGCGAGGTACTTGAGCCGGTAGACCGGGACGCCGAGCGAGTCCGCCGCGGCCGGGTTCTCGCCGCAGGAGCGCAGCCGCAGCCCGAACGCGGTGCGCCACAGCAGCAGGTAGGACACCGGGACCAGCAGCACGGCCAGCAGGGTGAGCAGGCCGACGCCGCTGGTCAGCCCGCGCAGCAGGCCGGCCAGGTCGCTGAGGAGGAACCAGTGCTGGCGCTCCAGGTCGCCGAGCAGGTCCGGCCCCGAGGACAGCACCGGCAGCGAGAAGGACGGCGGGTCGCTGGCCAGCGACGGCGACTGCGTGGGGCCACCGCCGGTGTCCTCGGTGAACAGCAGCTCGGAGAGGAAGCGGACGACGCCCTCGGCGAGGATGTTGATCGCCACGCCGGAGACCACGTGGTCGACGCCGAAGGTGACCGTGGCGATCGCGTGCAGCAGGCCGCCGGCCGCGCCGAAGGCCATGCCGCCGACGACCGCGCCGACCCAGCCCCACTGGTAACCGGCCCAGCCGGCGCCCCAGGTGCCGAGGATCATCATGCCCTCGAGGCCGATGTTCACCACGCCCGCGCGCTCGGACCACAGGCCGCCGAGGGCCGCCAGGCCGATGGGGACGGCGAGCAGCAGCGCCGCCGAGAGGGTGGACGACGAGGTGAGCTCCTGCTCGCCCGAGATGACCCGGACCAGCGAGAACAGCACCCACAGGCCGACCAGCAGCCAGAGCACCCGCCGGGCGCGGCCGCCGCCGGTGAGCAGGTCGGTCAGGGGGCCGCGGCTGGGCCGGCCGGTGCGGGTCGCTGCCGTGGCGCTCATACCGGGGCCCCCGCGGAGACGTGGAGCGCCAGCGGAGCGTCTTCGTGGGGTTGGTTCATGCCTGCGCTCCCTGCTGGTGACCCGGCACGCCGGTGCGGACCCGCTGTCCGCCGTCCGGAGCGGTGGGCGGTGGGACGCCGTCGTCCCTGTCGGCCTGCGGGCCGGGGCCGGCCGTCGCGCCGGCCCGCTCGGCCGAGCGCAGCGCCAGCCGGCGGGCGATCTCGTTGGCGATGACGACGGCGAGCACGATCGTGCCCTGAATGATCGTCACGACCGAGGACGGGATGTCGGCGAACTGCAGCGGCAGCGCGGCCCGGTCGAGGAAGGCGAACAGCAGCGCGGCCAGCGCGATGCCGAGCGGCGTGCTGCGGCCCAGCAGCGCGACGGCGATGCCGAGGAACCCCAGTCCGGCGGTGAACTCGGTGCCGTAGTCGTACTGCGAGCCGAGCAGGTCGGGCAGGCCGATCAGCCCGGCGATCGCGCCGGAGATGAGCATCGTCTTCACGACCATGCCGCGGGCGTCGACGCCGCTGGCCGTGGCCGCCGAGGGCGACAGGCCGGTGGCGCGCAGGTCGAACCCGAAGCGGGTGCGCTTGAGCAGCACGGCCACGACGACGCCCACCACGAGCGCCACCAGCAGGAAGCCGTACAGGCCGCTGCGCGGCGTGGCCAGGCCCAGCGCGGTGAGCAGCCCGTTGAGGCTCGGCACCCGGCCGGACTCGGGGATCTCGGCGGTGGTCACGATCGAGGCACCCGGCGGGCTGCCGCGCAGCGGGCCGGTGAGCAGGAACGACGCCAGGCCCAGCGCGATGAAGTTCAGCATGATCGAGCTGATGACCTCGCTGACGCCGCGGGTCACCTTGAGCACGGCGACGATGCCGGCCCACAGCGCGCCGACCACCATCGCCACGACGATGACCAGCAGCACGTGCAGCGGACCGGGCAGGACGACGGCCGCGCCCACCGCGGCGGCCAGGATGGTGGCCAGCCGGTACTGGCCCTCGACGCCGATGTTGAACAGGCCCATCCGGAACGCGACCGCCACGGCCAGGCCGGCGAGGAACAGCGGCACCGCCCGGTTGAGGACCACGACGATCGACTGCACCTGCTGCGAGGGGCTGTCGCCGAGGTCGGCCATGACGCGGAACGCCGCGACCGGGTCCTCACCGATGAGGGCGATGACCGCCGCGGAGATCACCAGCGCGACGACGACGGCGAGCACCGGGCCGAACAGGGACAGCCCCACCCGGCGGACGAGGCCGTTCACGCCGCACCCGCCGTCCGCGCGCCGGTCATGTGCCCGCCGAGCTCCTCGGGGGTCACCCGCCGCGGGTCCAGCGTGGCCACCAGCCGGCCGCGCAGCATGACGTGCAGCGTGTCCGACAGGCCGATCAGTTCGTCGAGGTCGGCGGAGATCAGCACGATGCCCAGCCCCTCGGCGCGGGCGTCCTTGAGCAGCTCCCAGATCACCGCCTGGGCCCCGACGTCGACGCCGCGGGTCGGGTGGGCGGCGACGAGCAGCCGGGGCCGGGCGCTCATCTCGCGCCCGACGATCAGCTTCTGCTGGTTGCCACCGGACAGGGCGACGGCGAGGGTGTCCGGCCCGGGAGCGCGGACGTCGTACTCGCGCATGATGCGGGCGGTGTCGGCCCGGGCGCCGCGGCGGTCGATGAACGGGCCCTTCACCGCCGGCGGGCGGGTCTGGTGGCCGAGGATGCGGTTCTCCCACAGCGGCGCGTCGAGCAGCATGCCCTGGCGGTGCCGGTCCTCGGGGATGAAGCCCACCCCGCTCTCCCGCCGGGCGCGGGTGCTCCAGGCGGTGACGTCCTCCCCGCCGAGCAGCACCGACCCGGCGGCCAGCGGGCGCAGGCCCATGATCGCGTCGACGAGCTCGGCCTGGCCGTTGCCCTCGACGCCGGCGATGCCCACGACCTCGCCCTCGCGCACGGTGAGCGTGACGTCGTCCACCACGGGGCGCCGGCCGCCGTCGGTGACCGTCACGCCGACCAGTTGCAGCACCGGGGTGTCCCGCACGGTGGACTCACGGGTCTCCGGCGTGGGCAGCTCGGCGCCGACCATGAGCTCGGCCAGCTGCTTGGCCGACGTCGTCCGCGGGTCGGCGGTGCCGACGGTGGTGCCGCGCCGGATGACGGTGATCGAGTCGGCGACCCGGCGCACCTCGTCGAGCTTGTGCGAGATGAAGATGACCGTCAGGCCCTCGCGCTTGAGCTCGGCGAGGTTGCCGAACAGCTCGTCGACCTCCTGCGGCACGAGGACGGCGGTCGGCTCGTCGAGGATCAGGATGCGGGCGTCGCGGTAGAGCACCTTGGCGATCTCCACGCGTTGCCGGTCGCCGACGCCGAGGTCCTCGACGAGCGCGTCGGGCTGCAGGCCCAGGTCGTAGCGCTCGGAGATCTCCTCGATGCGGCGGCGCGCCGCGGCCCGGTCCAGCCGGCCGTGGCGAGTGGGCTCGCTGCCCAGGATCACGTTCTCCAGGACGGTGAAGTTGTCGGCCAGCATGAAGTGCTGGTGGACCATGCCGATGCCGGCGGCGATGGCGTCCGACGGGCTGCGGAACTGGACCGGGCGGCCGTCGACGAGGATCTCGCCCTCGTCCGGGCGGTGCTCGCCGTACAGGGTCTTCATCAGCGTCGACTTGCCGGCGCCGTTCTCGCCGACGATGGCGTGCACCTCGCCGCGGCGGACCCGCAGCTCGATGTCCTTGTTCGCCACCACGCCCGGGAAGCGCTTGGTGATCCCACGCAGCTCGACGGCGAGGGGGACGTCGCCCGCCGCGGAGCCGTCTGCGGGCGAGTCTGCTGGGGCCATGCCGGCATCTCCTCGCTGTGGACCCGCCGGTGGGCGGGAGGTCACTACGGACGGCACCGGTGTGCGGGATCAGCCGCTCCGCCGGCGCCTCGGGCCCGGGGGCCGTGGGTATGGTGCCCCACCCGCGGGGCTCCGTCCGAGCCCGGGGCGGCCCGGAGCAGCGCGGGCCCGGGCGTTCGCCGCCCGGGCCCGCGTCGCAGGGTGGTTCAGTCGTGCGAGAACACCCGCACGGGTGTCACCCGACCGTCGTCGGGACCGTGATGGTGCCGTCGATGATCTGCTGCTTGTACTGGCCGATCTCGTCCTGGATGTCGTCGATGAAGCCGCCGGAGCGGGCCAGGTCGATGCCCTGGGTGGACAGGTCGTTGAGGATGTCGGTGGCGCCCTGCACGTTGCCCTCGGAGTAGTCGTTGATGAACTGCTCCACCGCGTTGTCGACCCGCTTGAGCATCGAGGTCATGATCACGGCCTGCAGCGCCGGGTCGCTGACCGTCAGGTACTGGTCGGAGTCGACGCCGATCGCCCGGTTGCCGGAGGCGGCGGCGGCCTGGAAGACGCCGATGCCCGAGCCACCTGCGGCGTGGTAGACGATGTCGGCCCCGGCGTCGTACATGCCCTGGGCGACGATCTGGCCGCGGGCCGGGTCGCTGAACCCGGAGAAGTCACCGGCCGGGGAGATGTACTGCCGGTCGATGGTGATCTGCGGGTTCACGGCCTGGGCGCCGGCCACGTAACCGGCCTCGAACTTCTCGATCAGCGGGCTCTGCACGCCGCCGACGAAGCCGATGTGGCCGGCCTCGCTCTTCAGGGCCGCCGCGACGCCGGCGAGGAACGAGCCCTCCTCCTCGGCGAAGACCAGCCCGGTGACGTTCCCGCCCTTGGCGCCGTCGGCGTTGGAGCCGTCGACCTGCGCGAAGGTGGTGTCGGGGAACTGCGGGGCGACCTCGGCGATGACGTCGTCGTAGTTGAAGCCCACGGCGATGACCGGGTTGAAACCCTGCTCGGCCAGCTGGGTGAGCAGCTCGGCGCGGTTGGAGGCGTCGTCGTTGGGGCTGAGCTCCTGGAGCTTCCCACCGAGGGCGTCGACGGCCGCCGAGGCGCCGGTGTAGGCCGAGTCGTTGAACGACCGGTCACCACGGCCGCCGGTGTCGTAGGCCAGGCCGACGCGCAGGTCCTCGGTCGCGGTGCCGCCACCGCCCTGCCCGCCGCTGCCGCTGGTGGGCTCGTCGCTGGCACAGGCCGCCAGGGCCATGCTCCCGGCCAGCAGCAGAGCCATTGCCTGGGCGCTGGCCTTCATCCTCCGCGCGAGGCGCAAGACGATCTCCTCTCTGGGGGACGGGCCGCACGGACGAGGCGGCCGGTCCCGGTGGGTCGGGTCCGTGCGTGACTGCCGGCGGGCGCCGGTTCCCACAGCACGCGACGACGGCACGCTAGCTCCGCCCGGCGGCCGGGCCGAACCCCGCGTCGGAGACCGAGACGGGATCGTTGCCTACGCCGCGACCGCAGTGGCCTGCGCCACGCAGCACCCGGATCCGCGCGGGCCGGCGTGCGCGTCGCGCCGCTCAGCGGGCCGGGGCCGTCCGGCCGTCCGGCGGGCCGCTGACCTGGGGCACCACGCGGGCGTCCCCCTGCACCTGCGGCAGGGTCGCCGTCCAGGCGGCCGTGAAGAAGGCGAACCGGCAGACGACGTTGATCCAGATCAGGATGCCGACGGCGCCGCCGAACGCCGACGCCGTCACGCTGCCCGAGATCAGCGACAGGTAGAGGCTGCCCACCAGCTTGAGCACCTCGAAGCCGACGGCGCCGAACAGCGCCCCGGGCAGCAGCCGGCGCAGCGGGTAGGAGATCGAGGGCACCACCCGCAGCAGCCACAGGAAGACGACGACGTCGGTGAGGAGGGCCAGGCCCAGCCCGAGCACGGCGGTGAGCAGGAACAGGCCGGGTGCACGCTCCAGGCCCAGTGCCTCCAGCGTCCAGGACGTGGCCCGGGTGACCCCGCCGGTGAGGCCGAGGCTGAGCAGCCCGGCGAGGCCGAACGCGGCCAGCGCCAGCAGGTCCTGCAGGTTGTCGCGGAGGAACTCCGGGTCGTCGACGCGGCCCTTCCAGATCCGCTCCATGCCCAGGCGCAGCTTGTCCATGGCGCGCAGCCCGGCGTAGAGGAAGCCGACGAGCCCGATGGCGCCGACGACCCCGGCCGCCCCGACCGCGCCGCGCAGCTCGCCCACGATCTCCGAGCCCGTCGGGCCGGGGAAGCTCTCGCGGACGGTGGCGTAGAGCTCCTGCTGCAGCAGCTCGTTGCCGGCGAGGACCAGCCCGATGACCGACGCGACGAGCAGCAGCACCGGCACCAGGCCGAGGAAGACGAAGTAGGTGACCCCCGCGGCCATGAGGTCGCCCTGGGTGCGCTGGTAGCGGCCGCCGGCGCGGGCCAGGTGGTCGAACCACGGGAGGCGGCGGCGCAGCCGGGAGACCCGGTCCTGCCAGCGTCCGGGCAGCTGGGTGACCCGCGACCAGCGGCCGCCGCCGGGAGGCTGGTCCCCGGCGGGCGCGGGTGCGGACCGCTCGGTCCGGGTGGCACTCACCCGCCCCAGTCTGCGGGCAGACCGCCCGCCGCGCGCCCCGGCCCTCGGAGGACCCCGCCCTCCTCACCCCTCGCCGGCTCGGGGCGAGCCTCGGGACGGGACTTCCGCGAGCGGCGGGAGCAGGTGGCTCCGTTACAGGGGCGGGCCGGTGAGGGGGTACTCGCGGGTGACCACCCAGGCGCCGTCGGGCGTCTGCTCGAACTCGGTGAAGTGCTCGACGCGGAACTCCGCCGAGAGGTCGGACAGGCCGGAGTAGGCCAGGTCGAGCATGTCCGGGGGGACGTCGTGCGCCACGGTCACGTGCGGGTGGTACGGGTAGGACAGCGACCGCGCCAGCGGCCCGCGGCGGACGTCGTTGGCGATCAGCTCGCAGTTGCCGATGCCGCGGGCCACGGCCACGAACACCACCGCCGAGACCGGCGCGAACGTCCCGGTGCCCGACAGGTGCATGTCGAAAGGCGGGTGGCTGGCCGCGACCTCGGCCAGGTGGGCGCTGATGACCGGCCGCTCGGCCAGGGGCACCTCGGTCGGTGGCAGCAGCGTCACGTGCGGCGGCACCGAGGTGGCCTGCGGGTCACCGAC
>DASQXT010000051.1:0-2776 GCA_035639575.1 Geodermatophilus sp. | reverse complement strand
GACGAGGTGCAGGCAGTGCTGCGCCGTGAGGCGAAGAAGCGCCGGGAGGCCGCCGAGGCATTCGGGTCCGCGGGCCGCACCGAGCAGGCCGACCGGGAGCAGGCGGAGGGCGACGTGGTCGCCGCCTACCTGCCCGCGCAGCTGGAGGACGCCGACCTCACCGCGCTGGTCGCCGACGTGATCACCCGCACCGGCGCCAGCGGCATGAAGGACATGGGCCGGGTCATGGGCGCGGTGCAGGGGGAGGTCGCCGGCCGGGCCGAGGGCGGCCGGGTGGCCGCCGAGGTGCGCCGCCAGCTGGGCTGAAGGAGGACCCCGTCCTCCTCACCCCTCGCGAACTCGGGGTGAGCCTCGGGACGGGGCGGGGGAGCGGGGGCCGGGCCGGCCGGCGGACCGGGTCAGGGGTCCGCCGGCCGGTGCTCGTCAGTTCTGCCGGAGGGTGACCGGCCCCTGGTCGGTCGTGCAGACCGTCTCGGTCCTACCGCTGCGGTCCACGGCCGTGCCCAGGACGGCCACCGGCCCGACCTTGAGGCCGCACAGCTCTGCGGCAACCTGGGCCGCCACGCCGATGTTGACGTCCTGGAGGATCGTCACGTCACCGACGGCGACGTTGATCAGGCCGTCCTGGACCGGCTGCGCCGCAGCAGGCGTCGCAGCAGCGACGATCGCCGCGCCGGCGAAGACCGGGACGACGGCCTTGCGTGCCCATGAGTTGATCACGTGAGCCTCCTTGCTCGTGGGCCGTCCCGGCGTCTGCCACCGGAGGGGGTGCGGCCCTGCACGGATGGAGACGTCGCCCCCGAGCGCCGATGACGAGCGCTGCCGGACGGCTCCTCCCGGCTCTGGTCCCTGGTGTCGCCACTGCACGGGCGGGGTCCTCGCGTCACTCCGCGTCATGCACGAGGAGGGAAGGCGTCCGAGGACGTCCGTTCGGCGCGCCGCGCCGCGCGGCGGGGCCCGGGCGTACCGTCTCGCGGGTGGCGGCGGTCGGGCCGGTGGGCAGCCCGGGAGGGGACTGCGGGTCGGCGGACGTCGCAGGGCTCATCCCGCTGGTCCGCCGGATCGTCGCGTCCCGCGTCCCCGATCCGGCGACCGCCGACGACCTGGTCCAGGAGACCCTGGCGCGGGTCCTCGCCGCGGCCGGCCGGGTGGAGCCGGGGATGCTCGAGCCCTACGCGATCGTGACGGCGCGCAACGTCGTCGCCTCGATGTGGCGGGACCAGGACCGGCACCGACGGCACCAGCACCGCGTCGTCGACCTGCGGCCTCCCGAGGCGCCCGACGAGGACGTCCTCGCCCGGGAGGACCGGGCCGCCGTCGCGCAGGCCCTGACCCGGCTGTCCGAGCGCGAGCGGGCGACGCTGCTCGCCCACGAGGTCTCCGGGCGGGACACCCGCTCCCTGGCGGCCGAGCTGGGGTCCACGGCCGGCGCGGTCGCCGCCCAGCTCAACCGCACCCGCGCCCGGCTGCGGGTGGAGTACCTGCTCGTCTCCGAGCGGGTGGAGCCGCCGACGGAGCGCTGCCGGCCCGTGCTGCTGGCCATCTCCGGCGGCGACCGCCGTCGCCAGCGTGAGGTCGACGCCGCCCGGCACCTGCTGGAGTGCGACCTGTGCGCGCGGCTCTCCGAGCCCCTCGTGGGACGAGGACGGTCCCGGGACGACGCCCTGCGCGTCGCCGTGCGCACCGACGCCGACGTCGTGGCCGCGCGGCAGGCCGCCCGTGAGGTCGCCACCCGGCTGGGGTTCTCCACGACCGACGTCACGCTGATCGCGACGGCGGTCTCGGAGATCACCCGCAACATCGTGCGTTTCGCGGACTCCGGCGAGGTCGTCGTGACCGAGTTGCAGGAGCCGCGGACGGGGATCTCCATCGTCGCCCGCGACGCCGGCCCGGGGATCCCCGACGTCGAACGGGCACTGCAGGACGGCTACAGCACCTACCAGGGGCTCGGCCTGGGACTACCGGGCGCCCGACGGCTGATGGACGAGTTCGCGGTGGTCTCCGAGGTCGGCCGCGGCACGACGGTGACGATGACGAAGTGGCGGGGAGAGGCATGACCAGGTACGAGGACCAGGACGTGACCGTGGCCTGGACGGACGCCGCACGCGAGCCCGACGGGGAGACGCTCCTCCCTCAGCTGGTGGCCCACCTGCGCGAGCACCGCACCCGCCTGCGGCAGGAGTGGGTGGGCCGCATCCAGGAGGCGCACCTCCTGCAGGCGATGACCGCCCAGGAGATGTCCGCCGAGACCACGCTGGTGTACGACAACTACGTCGAGGTCCTCGAGACCGGCAGCGTGGAGGCGCTGCAGCACTACGCCCGTGACCTGTCCGAGCGGATCATCCCGCGGGGCGTGGAGACCCACGAGGTCGTCGGCATCGTGCTCCTGCTGCGCGACGTCCTGGCCCGGTCGCTGTTCGAGAAGTACCAGCGCGACTTCGCGTTGCTCAACCGGGTGCTCGACGCCTACGAGCCGGCTGCCAACCGCATCGCGAACACCGTGGCCGTCAGCTTCGTCGAGGAGCGCGAGCGGGTCATCCGACAGCAGCAGGACTCCATCCGCGAGCTGTCGACGCCGGTGCTCCCGGTCCGCGAGCGGCTGCTGATCCTGCCGATCATCGGGGTGCTGGACCGCGAGCGCGCGCGACAGCTCACCGTGCAGCTGCTCGGTGGCATCCGCACGCACCGCGCGAAGGTGGTCGTCGTCGACATCACCGGCGTCCCGGACGTCGACGAGTCCGTCGCCAACCACCTGGTGCGGACGGTCGACGCCTCG
>DASQXT010000050.1:0-4822 GCA_035639575.1 Geodermatophilus sp. | reverse complement strand
TGGTCGTGCTCGGAGCGGCCACGTCGACCACGGGGGCCTCCACGTCAGGTGAGCGAGTCGGGCACCGTCGAGCCTGACCACTCCACCCCTGAAGCACCATCGCCGATGTGGACAACCCCCTGTAGCAGCGCTACAAGCTGTTCGGGTGTTCCCCCGACCGCCGGCGCGTCACTCCGTGACGGTGACGGATTCCGTCGGGGAGTACGAGGCCCCCACGTCCAGCAGGACCTCGGAGAAGGCGACGGCGGCTGGCGCGTCCACCTGACCGCGCCGGTGGGCCACGAGCACCCGCCGGGCCGGGACCGTGGTCCCGAGGGAGATGAGACGGACGTTGGGGTGGCGGTTGAGCACCGCCGTCCTCGGCGCGAGGGCGACCCCGAGCCCGACGCTGACCATCGCCTGGGCCTCCTGGTAGTCGTTGGCCTGGAAGGACACCTTCGGCTCGAACCCCGCCGCCAGGGCACTGCGGTGCAGCACCTCGCGCACCGGGTGCTCGGCCCGGACGATCCAGTGCTCGTCGGTGAGATCGGCGATGTCGACCCGGCGGCGGCGAGCCAGCGGATGGTCGGCAGCGACCACCAGGACCGTGGGGTCCTCGAACAGCTCGGTCAGTTGGAGCTCGGCCGGATCGAGCCGACGCCATTCGTAGTCCCACAGCAACGACAGGTCGACCGTGCCGTCCTCCAGCCAGTCGACCAGCTGGCCCTCGCGAGCGCTGCGGATGTCGAGCCGGATCTCCGGGTGCAGCTGCCGGAACCGCCGCACCACCAGCGGCAGGAACGAGCTGGCCACGGTCGGGAAGGTGCCGAGCACGACCTGGCCCCGGCGCAGGCCGGCGATCTCGTCGAGATCGGCCTGCGCGGCGTCCAGCTGCCGGAGGACCTTGCGGGCATGGACGGAGAGCACCACCCCCGCCTCGGTGGGCACCATGCCCCGGGCGTGGCGTCGCATCAGTGGCTGCCCCACGTCGTGTTCCAGGCGCCGCAGCTGCTGCGAGATCGCCGACGGCGTGTACGTGAGGGCCTCCGCTGCGGCTGTCACCGACCCCAGCTCGACGATGGCCAGCAACACCTGCAGGCGCCTGATGTCGAGCATGCCGAACACCTCCACCGCGAGCGTCCAGCCCTGCCCTGGATGGTTGAAGCACTGCTACAAGGGACTGTTGCTGTTCGTGATGGTACTTCACGGAGACGGGGGCCACTCTGGGTGCCAGCCGGCCATGCCCAGTCCAGCCTCCGATCAGGGAGACAGCGTGATGCGACTCAAGAAGGCCCTGAAGCTTCTCTACGTGCAGGTGCTCATCGGCCTGGTCCTCGGGATCACGGTGGGTCAGCTGTTCCCCGACGTCGGTGCCAGCCTCAAGGTGCTCGGCGACCTCTTCGTCAACGTCGTCAAGATGATGATCGCGCCGATCGTCTTCTGCACGATCGTCACCGGCATCACGTCCGTGACCGACTCCCGCAAGATCGGCAGGACCCTGGGCAAGTCGCTGGGCCTGTTCTACGTCCTGACGTTCCTGGCCCTGACGATCGGCCTGGCCACGGTGCTGCTGATGAAGCCCGGCGTCGGCATGCACATCGACCCGGCCTCCCTGGACCCCTCGGTCGCGGCCGACACGGTCAAGGACGTGCCGCCCGGCAACTTCGGTGAGTTCCTCCTGCACATCGTCCCGACGACGTTCGTCGGCGCCTTCTCCGACGGCCACGTCCTGCCGGTTCTCCTGCTGGCCGTGCTCTGCGGATTCGGCCTGAGCAAGATCGGCCGCGCCGGGCAGCCGGTGCTCAGCGTCATCAACAGCTTCTCGCACCTGCTCTTCGCCGTCTTCGGCTACCTCATGCGGCTGGCCCCGATCGGCGCCTTCGGCGCGATGGCGTACACCGTCGGCGAGTACGGGATCGGGTCCATCGGGTCGCTCGGCTGGCTGATCGGGACCTTCTACACCGCCTGCGCGGTCTTCGTCGTCGTCGTCCTCGGCACCCTGGCCCGGCTGCACGACCTGAGCCTGTGGCGGCTGCTGCGGTACTTCCGCGAGGAGCTGCTGGTCGTGCTCGGCACCTCGTCGAGCGAGCCGGTCCTCCCCCGGCTGCTGGTGAAGCTCGAGCGGCTCGGCTGCAAGCGCGGCGTCGTCGGGCTGGTGCTGCCCACCGGCTACTCCTTCAACCTCGACGGCACGGCGATCTACCTGACCCTCGCTTCCCTGTTCATCGCGCAGGCCTGCGACATCACGCTCACCTTCGGCCACATCCTCGCGATGCTCGGCCTGATGCTGCTGACCTCCAAGGGCGCTGCCGGCGTCACCGGCAGCGGGTTCGTCGCCCTGGTGGCAACGCTGGCGGTCTTCCCCACCCTGCCCGTCGCCGGGGTCGCCCTCATCGTCGGCATCGACCGGTTCATGTCCGAGGCGCGCGCTCTGACCAGCACGATGAGCAACATCGTCGCCAGCGTCGTCGTCGCGAAGTGGGAGAAGGCCGTCGACAAGGACGTGCTGAAGGCCGAGCTCGCGAGCGGTCACCGGCACACGGAGGAGGTCCTGGAGCACGGCGGCGACATCCTCGAGGACGAGGACGTGACCGAGCGCGAGCGCGAGCACGAGCGCCAGCCCGTCGGCGTCCACTGAGCGAGCACTCGGCAGCAGCCGCGGTCCCCGCCGGTCTCTTGGACCGGCGGGGACCGCGGCGCGTCCGGCCCGGGCCCGCCCGGCAATGAGCGTCCGAACGTGCCCGAGCAGGATGGCGGGGATCCGTGGCGGGCAGGACTGTCGCGGCCGATCCGCGAGACCCCGCTCGGGGCGGCTGGGCCGACCGGAACTGCCGCGCGGCCGGCGCCGGGACGTCATAGCCAGGTCGTCCGCCGCACCCGCCAACGGACCATCACGGCTGAACTGCCCTTGGGTGTCGGTGCGCCCGACGCTGACCGCGGCCTCGCCGACCACCCGTGCCAGGTACGGGTTGCCGTTCCGGCGTCTCCCTTCGGCCGGCCGGCGGACTGGACGAACACCGTCCGGGCGCTCACGAAGCGCGCGTCAACCAGTCGGCCGGCGGCCGACCGCGCCTGGCGTCGAAGGCCTGGACCTGCTCCGCGGTGAGGCGGCAGCCGCGCGGACAGTCGAACTCGGCGGGCCGCCCGTCCACCCAGCCGACAGCCGCTGCCCGTCGACAGGTCGGGCAGTCCTCCCAGGTGACCCGCTCACTGGCTTCCATCGTGGTGCCTCCCGATCCCAGCGGGCTGGCCGGGGACGGGAGGGGCCCCGGCCGCGAGGTTCGAGCCAGGCGACCCCTCTGAACGGGCACCGGTTAACCCCGCTGCGCGTCCTGGAAACGCGTGGCTCCCGGACGGCTTGTTCCGGATCGACCTCGTTCTGGGTCTCATCGGTGCTGTCCTCGGAAGGGGCCGGTCAGGAAAACGACAGCACCTTCGTGAGCCACGGTGTCTCGTCGAGGCTCCGGTCACGTCCAGGCAGGTCTGCTGTGGGCGGCCTGCCGGGATGGCACGTTCCGCGCCGTGGATGCTGTCCGGGTGCCCGCCGTCACGCGCCACCCCTCCCGAGCCGCGCTGCTCACCGAGCCGCCGCGGGCGGGTCTGGACCTCGCCGCCCTGGCGGTTGCCTGGCCGTTCCTCGCGGCCGCCCGCCGCGGTGACGGCCACCCCGTGCTGGTGCTGCCGGGGCTGATGACCGGCGACCCCGCCACCCTGGTCCTGCGAACCGCGCTGCGCGCCCTGGGCCACGACGTGTCCGGCTGGAGCCTGGGCCTCAACCGGGGCCCGACGGGCCGCGTCGTCGACACGCTGCGCGCACGACTCGAGCAGTTGCACCGGACCTCGGGACGGCGGGTCAGCCTGGTCGGCTGGAGCCTCGGCGGGCTCTACGCGCAGGAACTGGCCAGAGCCGCGCCGGGCAGCGTCCGCGGACTGGTCACCCTCGGCACACCGGTGGTGCGAGCGGCGCCCTGGGTCCGCACCGCCTCCGGCATCGTCGACGGCGGCGCCCGCCTCCTGCGCGGAGCGGCGGCGCTGCCCCGCCCGTGGGCCGAGCGCGGCTCCCTGCGCGTGCCCGCGACGTCGGTCTACACGCGGGCCGACGGCATCGTGCACTGGTCGTCGTGCCGGTACGAGGTGCGCGCTCGGCGGGAGAACGTGGAGGTGCGCGGCAGCCACCTCGGCCTGGCCTGCAACCCGGCGGTCCTGTGGCTGCTGGCCGACCGGCTGGGCATGGCCGAGGGCGCCTGGACACCGTTCCGCCCCCCGGCCGGACTGGGCCTGCTCTTCCCCCGCCGTCGCTGACACAGTCAGGCGACGTCGAAGGGAGTCGCGGACGCACGTCCCGCCCTGCGCAGCGGGTCGATCGCGGCCGCGGCCATCCCGTCGTGTCCAGCCGGGCCGGGGGATGCGGTCGACGGGCCGTCGACTACTCGTTCACGAGCACCGGCACGCCGACGGCCGCGGCGACGGCGGTTCCGCGCAGCTCGGCGGGAACGGGGATGACGAAGTGTTCCAGCTCGGCCGGGGGGCCGGCGTGCTCCTCATGCTCGGTGGCGCTCTCGTCGAGGTGGTGGTCGAACCTGGCGGTCCCCACGAGGCGTCCCTGGGCGTCGTAGAAACCGGCGAGCGCCTGGAGGTCCAGGATGTCGCTGACGTCGCTGGTGACCTGCACCGAACCGCGGACGGCGTCGCCGTCGTACGTGAGGTCGCTGAGGACGAGCCGGTCGTCGAAGGGGCCGGACGCCGGGACGGCTGTTCCCGGAACGGGATGCAGCGAGGCCAGCGAGGGCAGCTCGGGTTCCCCGGCGGCCGGCTGCAGGTCCGGGAAGGACGTGCGGGCAGC
>DASQXT010000049.1:0-4010 GCA_035639575.1 Geodermatophilus sp. | reverse complement strand
CTCGCCCTCGGCACACACCTCGTCGAGGTCCACGTCGACGCAGCCCGCGAACCGCTCGTCACCGGTTCCGATCACGAGGGAGTCGGACTCGTAGAGCGGATCGGACGAGAGGATCCAGAAGTCCCCCAGCAGCCCGCCGTGACTCTGTTACAGCTCTGGGGTGACCGGGGTCTGCGTGCCCTCGACCTGCAGCGTCGTCGGCTCGCCGGTGGCGGCAGGCGCCGCGGTCGCGGCCGTCTCCGCGGCCACCAGCGTGCCTGCGACGACGAACACGACCAGTGCGGTCCTGCGCAGGGCGACGCTCACGTCATCGACCCCCTCGATCGGGCGCAGCCCGGTGCGGCGCCACGGTGCGCACGCCGGTCAGCGGCCCTCCGCTGCGAGCTCCCGTGTGGCTCGCTCCGCGGTCGGCTCCGGAGCCGTCCCATGGGAGCGTGGTGGGTCGCGGGACACCAGGGCCGAAGGAACCGGCTCGTCAGGGACGGCCGGACGACCGGCGGTCGCGCCGTCCCCCTCGACGTCCGCGCGCCACCCCTCCGGACGACGCGGGCCGGTCAGTGGCCGCGCCGGTCCGGGTGCACCCAGCCGATCGCCGGGGCGACGTGGCGGGCGATCGTCTCCAGCAGGCGGGCGTTGTACTCGACGCCGAGCATGTTGGGCACGGTCAGCAGCAGGGTGTCGGCCTCGCGGACGGCGGCGTCCTTGGCCAGCTCCTCGGCCAGCTGGTCGGGCTCACCGACGTAGCTCTTGCCGAAGCGGGCGCGCACACCCTCGAGCAGGCCCACCTGGTCCTCCCCCGAGCGCTCGCCGAAGTACTGCCGGTCGAGGTCGCTGGTGACGGGCAGGACGCTGCGGCTCACCGACACGCGCGGCGTCCGCTCCCAGCCGGCCTCGGCCCAGGCGGCGCGGTACCGGTCGATCTGGTCGGCCTGCAGCTCGTCGAACGGGACGCCGGTGTCCTCGCTGAGGAGCGTGGAGCTCATCAGGTTCAGCCCCCGACGCGCGGCCCACTCCCCCGTCGCCCGGGTGCCCGCACCCCACCAGATGCGCTCGGCCAGGCCCGGCGACTGCGGCTGGACCACCAGCCTGCCGGGCATGCCGCCGGTCATCCGCGGGTCGGCGTCGACCACGGGCTCCCCGGAAACCGCCGCCAGGAACAGCGCGGTCTTCTGCCGGGCCAGGTCGGCGTCCGTCGAGCCCTCCGGCGGCACGTACCCGAAGGCCTCCGAGCCGCGCACCGCCGTCTCGGGTGACCCCCGGCTGACACCGAGCTGCAGCCGGCCGTCGCTGAGCAGGTCGGTCGCCGCCGCCTCCTCGGCCATGTACAGCGGGTTCTCGTAGCGCATGTCGACCACACCGGTGCCGACCTCGATCCGGCGCGTGCGCGCGGCCATGGCGGCCAGCAGCGGGAACGGGGAGGCCAGCTGCCGGGCGAAGTGGTGCACCCGCACGTAGGCGCCGTCGAGCCCGACCTCCTCGGCCGCGACCGCCAGCTCCACGCTCTGCACGAGCGCGTCCCGCCCGGTCCGCACCTGCGAGCCCGGGATCGGCTGCCAGTGCCCGAAGGACAGGAACCCGATCCGCTTCTCCATCACCCTCACCTCTCGTCGCTCTGCTGCGGTCGAGCACCGGGAGCCCCGCACCTGTTCCCGACGGCGGGCCGGCGCCACCCCGGCGGGGGTCCCTCATCCGCCCCAGCAGTCCCGGCTGCCTCACCGTGCACGCGATGTGACGGTGTGTGACCGATCGACCACGACTCTCCGTCCACGGGTTCCCGGCTTCGAGGGACCCGGTCCCGCAGGCTGTCCGGGTGAACCTGAGCGCCCCCGACGTGTCGCGTCCCCAGGAGGGGACCGCCGGCGCCGCCGCCGGCTCGAGGCTCCGCGCGATCGACACCCTGCTGGCCGACCGCGGACAACTCTTCCGCGCCCTGTTCGTCGCCGCGCCCATCCCCAAGGCCCTCGTCGACCTCGACGGTCACCTGCTCGTCGTCAACGACGCCCTGTGCGCCCTGACCGGCCGCACGCCCGAGGACATGGTCGGCCGGCACGTCGACCTGCTCGCCCACCCCGACGAGGCACCGGTGCCCGACCGCGGCGACGGCCCGCTGGACCCGTGGCTGCGCGTCGACGGCGAACGCCGGCTGCGCCGCGCCGACGGCGCGGAGCTGTGGGCCACCCAGTCGCACGAGGTCGTCCACACCAACGCGGGGACGCCGCAGTTCGTCGTCCTCTCGCTGGTCGACGTCACCGACCGCCGCCGCGCCGAGGAGGACCTGGTCCGGCGGGCCTTCACCGACCCGCTGACCGGCCTGCCGAACCGGCGGGCCCTCAACGACCGGCTCAACCACGCCCTCGCGCTGTCCCGCCGCCGCGGGCTGCAGGTCGGGCTGGTGCACCTCGACCTCGACCGGTTCCAGGCGGTCAACGACGTCCTCGGCAACGAGGCCGGTGACCAGCTGCTCATCCAGGTCGCCGAGCGGCTGCGCTGGAGCACCCGCGTCGAGGACACCGCCGTCCGGCTGGGCGGCGACGAGTTCCTCATCCTCGCCGAGGACGTCGAGGACCTCGACGGGCTGCGCACCATGGCCGACCGGCTGCTCGGCGTGCTCGACGACCCCTTCCTCATCGGCAAGCGGGAGATCGTGCTCTCGGCCAGCGTCGGCCTGACCCTCGGCTCCGACGTCGCCCCCGACGACCTGCTGCGCCAGGCGCACGCCGCGCTCGCCCGCGCCAAGGCCGACGGCAGCCGCGCCCGCATCGAGGTGCACGACGGCGGGCTGTCCGACAGCGAGGTCGACCAGCTGCAGCTCGAGGCCGACCTGCGCAACGCCCTCGAGTCCGACGAGCTGCGGCTCTTCTACCAGCCGATCGTGTCGCTGCACGACGAGACGCTGCTCGGCTACGAGGCGCTCATCCGCTGGCAGCACCCCACCCGCGGGCTGCTGCCGCCGGGGGCCTTCCTCACCGCCGCCGAGGACAACCGGCTCACCTCGCGGCTGGGCGCCTGGGTGCTCCGCCAGGCCTGCTTCGACGCCGCCGGCTGGCCGGCGGGCCTGCGGGTGCACGTCAACATCTCCGCGCGGCACCTCGCCGAGCCCGGCTTCGCCGACCTGGTCGCCGAGGCGCTGGCCGAGTCCGGCCTGCCGCCGGAGCGGCTGGAGCTGGAGATCACCGAGTCGACGGCGCTGTTCGCCGCCGACGCCACGCTGCAGGCCGTCTCCGAGGTCACCGACGCCGGCGTCACCCTCGCTCTCGACGACTTCGGCACCGGCTACTCGGCGATCACCGCGCTGCACCGGCTGCCCATCCACACCGTGAAGATCGACCGCTCCTTCGTCGCCGACGTGGTCACCGAGCCCTCGACCGCCGCGCTCGTGCAGGGCCTGGTGCAGCTGGGCCTGGGCATGGGCCTGCAGGTCATCGCCGAGGGCATCGAGGACCTCGACCAGGCCGACTGGCTGCGCGAGCACGGCTGCGAGATGGCCCAGGGCTACGCCTTCGGCCG
This sequence comes from Geodermatophilus sp., assembly GCA_035639575.1. GTDB lineage: Bacteria > Actinomycetota > Actinomycetes > Mycobacteriales > Geodermatophilaceae > Geodermatophilus. Next base: position 503 of record DASQXT010000049.1, on the reverse strand, counting down.
GCCGGCGCCGCTGCCCGCCGCCCTCCCGAGCACGGGGGACGTCGACCTGACCAGCACCCTGCCGCCCGGCGAGGTCACCGTGCAGGACGTGCTGGACGGCGAGGCCGTCGTCACCTCCGGGCTGCCGCCGGTGCCCGCCCCGAAGCCGCCGACCACCCGGGCGATGACGCTCGACGAGCTCATCGCCGAGGGCCTGCCCACCGAGGACCGCCGGCTCGACACCGACCAGGGCCGCTCCCCGGACGGGAGCTAGCCGCGCGGCAGCGCCAGCGGCACCGGCCGCTTGGCGGCGCGGCCGTCCCCCGAGGACCGGCCGCGCAGCCGCCGGCCGATCCACGGCGCGACGAACCCGCGCACCCACGCCGCCTCCTCGGCCAGGGCCGCCCGCAGCGCACGCGGCGGCTGCGGCGGCAGCGGGGTGCGCCAGTCGTCGTCCACCCGCAGGCCCAGCGCGGTGGCGGCGGCCAGCGCCGTCCGCCGGTGGCCCTCGGCGGTGAGGTGGA
>DASQXT010000048.1:0-6999 GCA_035639575.1 Geodermatophilus sp. | reverse complement strand
TTGTCGTTGATGTCGTGCGAGACGCCGTCCTCCTCGCCGCCGACGACACCGATCTCCACCTCGAGCACGATCTTGGCGGCGGCGCACTTCTCGATGAGCTCCGCGGCGATCTGCAGGTTCTCGTCCAGGTCGATGGCCGAGCCGTCCCACATGTGCGACTGGAACAGCGGCGCCTGACCGGCGTCGACCCGGTCCTTCGACAGGGCGATCAGCGGGCGGACGTAGGCGTCGAGCTTGTCCTTGGGGCAGTGGTCGGTGTGCAGCGCGACGTTGACCGGGTACTTCTCGGCGACGACGTGGGCGAACTCGGCCAGCGCGACGGCACCGGTGACCATGTCCTTGACCCGGGTGCCGGAGCCGAACTCCGCGCCGCCCGTGGAGAACTGGATGATCCCGTCGCTGCCGGCGTCGGCGAAGCCGCGCAGCGCCGCGTTGACCGTCTCCGACGAGGTGCAGTTGATCGCCGGGTAGGCGAAACCGCCCTCCTTGGCCCGGTTGATCATGTCGGCGTAGACCTCGGGGGTCGCGATGGGCATGCGGGGCACTCCTTGCGTCGGGCGGACGGCGCTCGTTCGGCGGCCAGTATCGCGCCCGTCCCGAGGGGTGCGACACCCCGCTACCGATCGTCCTCCGGTGCGACCTGCAGGCCGAGGGCGGTCACGAGCACCACGGCCTGCCCGCCGTCGACCCGGGCGCCGGTCAGCTCGACCTCCCGCGGGTCCAGCGCGGACAGGTCGCTGCCGCGCAGGTCGGCGCCGGACAGGTCGGCACCGGACAGCTGCGCGGCCGAGAGGTCGAGGTCCCGCAGCGTCGCCCCGGTCGCCCGCACGTCCGTGAGGTCGGCCTCGCGCATCCGCGCACCGGCGAACCCCGCCCGCGACAGGTCCGCGCGCCGGAGGACGACGAAGGACCAGTCGCCGCCCACGACGGTGAGCAGGTCGAACGTGCAGCGGTCGAAGGTGCTGCCGACCAGCTTGCAGCCGGTGAAGACGGCCTGGGCGAACGAGCAGCCGGTGAAGGTGCAGTTCAGGAACGCCGCGTCGGTGTGCCGGCTGAGCGTGAACCGGCAGTCCCGGAAGACGCAGTCGGTGAAGACGGCGCCGTCGTCCGTGGTCTCGGACAGGTCGACCCGGCTGAAGGTGACCCCGGTGTGCCGCTGCCCGGAGAGGTCGTCGCCGTACCAGTCCTCGTCCCGGACGTCGGCCGCACCCCCGCCCGCGGTGCTCATCCCTGCTCCACCCGGCCGGCCACCCGCGGGGCGACCGTCCGTGCGAGATCGGCGATGTCGCACGGTCCCGAGGCCCCAGGCGTACGAGATCGGCGATCTCGCCGCGACGGCCGGGGGCGGCTCACCCGAGGCCGAGGTCGGCGAGGGTGAAGGCGGCCCGGTACTCCAGGCCCGCCGCCTCCACCGCGGCCCGTCCGCCGCGGTCCACCACGACCGCCACCGCGACCGGCTCGGCGCCGGCCTCGCGCAGCGCCTCGACGGCGGTCAGCGGGCTCGACCCGGTGGTGGAGACGTCCTCGACCACGAGGACGGCGCGACCGGCGACGTCGGGCCCCTCGATCCGCCGCTGCAGCCCGTGCGCCTTGCCGGTCTTGCGGACGACGCACGCGTCGAGGAAGCCCTCCCCGGCCGCCGCGGCGTGCAGCATCGCCGTCGCCACCGGGTCGGCGCCCAGGGTGAGCCCGCCGACGACGTCATAGCGCAGGTCACGGGTGAGCTGGCGCATGACCCGGCCGACCAGCGGGGCGCCCTCGTGGTGCAAGGTCAGCCGGCGCATGTCGATGTACCAGTCGGCCTCCTGCCCGGAGGAGAGCGTCACCCGCCCGTGGACGACGGCGAGGTCGACGACGAGCCCGAGCAGCCGGTCACGGTCGGGCAGGGCAGCTGAGGCCGTCATGGGGCCGACCCTAGGAGGACCTCCCTCCCCCACCGCTCGCGGGCTCGCGGCGGGCCCCTGGGGGAGGCCGTTCCAGCACGCTCAGGCCGGCGGGGTGAGCACCTGGTCGAGGACGTAGACGGTGGCGTTCAGGGTGGGCAGGTTGCCGCAGATGACGGTCGCGTCGGCGGCGCCCAGCAGGGTCTGGTCGGCGCTGACCGTGAAGACCTCGCCGGCCCCGTCGATGGTGACCTGACCGCCGTCGAGGGTGGTGTGCGTGCCGGCCAGCTCGTCGGGCCCCAGCCGGCCGGCGATGACGTGGTGGGTGACCAGGGCGGTCAGCCGCGGGGTGTCGGCCAGCAGCGGGTCCAACGTGGCGGGCGGGACGGCGGCGAATGCCTCGTTGACGGGGGCCAGCACGGTGAGGTCCTGGGTGGCGTCGAGGGACGCGGCGAGCGCGGCCCGGTGCACGGTGACCATCGTGTTGGCCAGCCCGGGGACGGTCGACATCGCGGTCGCCGCCGGGGCGGCGGCGAGGGCGGCCGGGCTGCCGGGGCCCTCGGGCGGGAGCCCGGCACAGCCGGGGCCGAAGGGGCCGGTCGGCGCGGGCGGGACGGCCGGCGCCGCGGACGTCGTCGCAGGGGCGCTGCTCGCCGCGGCGACGTCGTCCGCCGGCTCGTCCGAGCCGCAGCCGGCCAGCGCCAGCACGGTCGCGGCGGCGAACAGGGCGCGGCGGGTCGGGGTGCGCGTCACGGGGGCGGGCTCCTTCGTCGGGTGCGCCGCCATCATCCCCGGCGCGGCGCCCCACCGTCGGTAACGGCACGGCAGCAGTGCGACACGAGGCCGCGGGCCGCCGTCCGTGCGGACGACGGCCCGCGGCCGGGGGTCCTCGCTCAGCCCGCGGCCGGGGCGAGCACCTGGTCGACGATGTAGACGGTGGCGTTCGCCGTCTGGACGTTGCCGCAGATGACCGAGGCCGGGGTGCCGGTCACGGTCTGGGCGACGGTGAGGTCCTCTCCGGAGCCCTCGACGGTGACCTCGTCGCCGGCCAGGGTGGTGTGCGTGCCGACCAGCTCGTCGGGGGCCAGGCGGCCCTCGATGACGTGGTGGCTCAGGATCGCCGTCAGCTGGGCGTCGTCGGCCAGCACCGCCTGCAGCTGGTCGGCCGGGATGGCCTCGAAGGCCGGGTTCGCCGGGGCGATCACGGTGACGTCCTGGGCGCTGTTGAGGGTGTCCACCAGGTTGGCCTGCACCACGGCCTGGACCAGGGTCGACAGCACCGGGTTGTTGCTGGCGGCGGTGGCGACCGGGTCGTCGGTCATGCCGGTGAAGGAGCCCTCACCGTCGGCCGGGACGGCGGCGCAGCCCTCGCCGAAGGGCTCGGCGGCGGCCGCGTCGGTGCTGCTGGACGGCGCCGCCGAGCTGCTGCCCATGGCGTCCTCGGCTGCGCTGCTGCTCGCGCTGCCCGTGCTGCCGGCGGCGTCGGACGCGGTGTCCTCGGCGCCGCAGGCGGTGGCGCTCAGTGTGAGCACCGAGACACCGGTCAGCAGGGCGGTGCGGGTGAGGGTGCGCTTCACGTTGATCTCCTCGGTCGTCGTGCTCGGGTCCTGGCCCTGTCCCGGGAGCCGGGCGGGGCCGCGCCTGCGGCCGGCGGCCGAGACGAGTTCTGGGGGTGCCGGGTCAGGTCGCGGTGACCCGGATGGAGTGCAGTCCGCTGGCTCCGGCGGGGAAGGGCTCGGCCCGCTCGTCGGTCTGCACCTCTCCCTCGGCGCTGGTCGCGCGGACGGTGAGCTGGTACGAGCCGGGCGCGAAGTCGTGGGGCAGCACCCACTGCCGCCACAGGTCGGCGTCCACCTGCGGGGAGAGCTCCGCCGGCAGCCACGGTCCGTCGTCGACCCGGACCTCGACGGCGCCGATGCCGCGGGTCTGCGCCCAGGCCACGCCGGCGATCGGGCGGCGGCCGGCCGGGAAGCGGCGCAGCGGGGCGGGGGTGTCGATGCGGGAGGCGATCTTGATCGGCGCCTGCCCGGCCCAGTCGCGCTGGGTCCAGTAGGCGTCGAAGGCGCCGTAGGTGGAGGCCTCGATGCCGGTCATCCACTTGCAGGCCGACACGTAGCCGTAGAGCCCGGGGATGAGCATGCGCACCGGGAAGCCGTGCTCGACGGGCAGCGGCTCGCCGTTCATGCCGAAGGCGATCATCGCGTCCTCGACCTCGAGCGCCGCGCGGGTCGGGGCGCCGATGGTCATCCCGTCCGAGGAGCGGCAGACCAGCTGGTCGGAGCCGGACCGGATGCCGTTCTCGCGGAGGAGGGCGCCCAGCGGGATCCCGAGCCAGCGCGCGGTACCGGCCAGCCGGCCCCCGACCGTGTTCGAGACGCAGGTCAGGGTGATGTCGCGCTCGACGACGTCGTCGCGGCCGAGGAGGTCCTCGAGCGTGTAGGTGCGGGGGGAGTCGAACATGCCGGTGAGCGTCAGCCGGTAGTCGGCCGGGCTGATCTGGGGCACCGTGATCGCGGTGTCGACCCGGTAGAACTCGCGGTTCGAGGTGAACAGCGGCGTCAGGCCCCGGACCTGCGGCGCGAGGTCGGCGCCGGAGGGCAGCGGCGCGGCCGGGGACGCCGGCGCCGGGAGGGTGAGGTCGGCGCGCGCCGCACCCACGTCGAAGCGGCGCAGCAGCAGCCGGCCCGCACCGCCGGTGACGACGACGGCACCGGCGGCGGCACCACCGGCGAGGAAGAAGCGGCGGCGGTCGAGGCCCGCGCCCTTGCGGTCGCCGGAACCGAGGGCGGTCCGCAGGCGCTCGGCGAGCGGGGCCTCGTGGCCGGGACGGGTGTCCGCGGTACCGGGAGCCGGCACGGTGAGCGGGGCCAGCAGCGCGAGCAGCGCGACCGTGCCCGCGAGGGCGCCGACGAGGGCCGGCAGCCCGTCGAGGGGGCCGCCGGCGGGGCCGGTGACCGCCGCGGCGGCCCCGACCAGGCCGAACAGCGCGATCCCGGCCACCCCGACCGCCCGCCGGCGCAGCGCCAGGACGCCGAGGACCGCGGCGTAGACGGCGAGGACCACCAGCGTGCCGACGACGAGGGCCGTCTTGTCGTGCTCGCCGAAGGTGCGGATCGCGAAGGCCTTCACCGGCTCCGGGACGAGGGTGATGACCGTGTCCCCGACGGCGACGACCGGCGAGGACTGCGGACCGATGAGGCCGGCGACGAGCTCGGCCCCACCCAGCGCGACACCGGCGGACAGCAGTCCGGCCGCGGCGGCCAGCGGACGGCGCCCGCGAGTACGCGGTGCGTCCGGGCCGGTCGCCGCGGCCGGGGTCTGCTCGGTGGTGGTCACGACCGGTCTTCGGGACCGGCCGCCCTAGGGGTTCACGGATCCGGTAACGGTTCCGTAACGAGCCGTCAGCGCAGTCCGACCTGCCGGCGGGCGGTCATCGCCCGGTACCAGTCGGTGGACGGGCGGCGGGCCAGCAGCACGATGCCGACGGCCAGCAACAGCAGCTGGAACACCGAGAGCGCGCTGAGGAAACCCGTGGTCGGCTGCCCCAGGCCCACCAGCCCGCTGACGAGGGCCAGCCCGCCCAGCACGAACAGCACGATGCGGGCCCAGTTGTGGCCCTTCCACGCGAAGAAGATGAACATCGCCTGGAGCGCGGTGAAGACCAGCCCGAGCACCGCGCCCACGATGAGCAGGGAACGGACGGACTCGGCGGACAGCTGCACCCCGGACGTGGCCAGCTCCTGGTTGACGATGCTCTCGAGGCTGCCGAAGGCCACGACGGAGCCGACCAGCCCGAGCAGCAGGTTCGCCACGAAGGCGCCGGTGCCGAAGCGGACGGTGTCCGGCCGGGGCGGGGCCTCCGTCGAGAAGTGCTGCCCCGGAGCGGACGGCGCGGCGGCGTAGCCGTAGGGCGGCGGCTGGTCCTGCCAGCCCTGCTGCGGGTCCTGCCACCCCTGCGGGGGTCCCTGCCAGCCCTGCTGCGGGTTGGGCCAGCCGCCCTGCGGCGGGTTCTGCCAGCCCTGCTGAGGGGGCGGCGGGTTCTGCCAGCCCTGGCCCGGCGGCGTCTGCCAGCCGGGTTGGCCCTGCGGCGGCTGCCCCTGCTGGGGGTCCTGGCCGCCCTGCCCTGACGTCATCACTCGCTCCCTGGTCGATCCTCGGGTGTCCCGCCCGATGGTCACGGACCCTCCGGTACCGGACCAGTGCCGACGGGCGATCGAGACCGGATCGGTGCGGTGACGCCGTCCCCGGACGCGCGGGGCCCGCCGCCCCGGGTGGGACGACGGGCCCCGCAGATCCCGCTGCGGCCCCGTCCAGAGGCTCGCCGCGAGCTTGCGAGTGGTGAGGAGGACGGGGTCCTCTTTCAGCCGCGACGGACGGTCAGGCCCTCCTCGGCGAGGTCCTCCGGGGCGTCGACGACGACCTGGTCGCCGTCCCGGATGTCACCGGCCAGCAGCGCCTTGGCCAGCTGGTCGCCGATCGCCGACTGCACCAGCCGGCGCAGCGGGCGGGCACCGTAGACCGGGTCGAACCCGTTGAGCGCCAGCCACTCGCGCGCGGCGTCGGTGACCTGCAGCGTGAGCCGCCGGGCCGCCAGCCGGCGGGCGAGCACCCCGACCTGGATGTCGACGATGCCGGCCAGCTCCTCGCTGCCGAGGGCGTGGAAGACCACGACGTCGTCCAGCCGGTTGAGGAACTCCGGCTTGAAGTGCTGCCGGACCACCTCCATGACCGCCGAGCGGCGCCGGTCCTCGTCGATCGACTGGTCGGCGATCAGGTGCGAGCCGAGGTTCGACGTCAGGATCAGGATGGTGTTCCGGAAGTCGACCGTGCGGCCCTGGCCGTCGGTCAGCCGGCCGTCGTCGAGCACCTGGAGCAGCACGTCGAAGACGTCCTGGTGGGCCTTCTCGACCTCGTCGAACAGCACGACGGTGTAGGGCCGCCGCCGCACCGCCTCGGTGAGCTGGCCGCCGGACTCGTAGCCGACGTAGCCGGGCGGGGCGCCGACCAGCCGGGCCACCGAGTGCTTCTCGGAGTACTCGCTCATGTCGATGCGGACCATCGCCCGCTCGTCGTCGAACAGGAACTCCGCCAGCGCCTTGGCCAGCTCGGTCTTGCC
>DASQXT010000047.1:0-7409 GCA_035639575.1 Geodermatophilus sp. | reverse complement strand
CGCGCTCGGTCTGGCGGTGTTGACCGGGTGCCGCCTGACAGAACCGGCCGGAGACGGGGCGGGCAGCGCCACCACGGTGACGGCAGGGCAGTCGGCGTCGTTCACGGTCGTGGCCACCGGTGACGTGCTGATCCATCAGGGCGGAGCGCTGGTGGCAGGAGCGGCGGCGGCCGGCCGGGCGGAAGGCACCGACTACGACTTCAGCGGAGTGTTCGCCGACGTGACCCCGGTGATCAGCGCGGCGGACCTGGCGATCTGTCACCTGGAGACCCCGGTGGCCCCGGTGGAGGGCCCGTTTCAGGGCTATCCGACCTTCGCCGTGCAGCCGCAGATCGTCGACGCGCTGGCCGGCGCGGGCTACGACACCTGCTCCACCGCGTCCAATCACTCCCTCGATGCTGGCGTCGCCGGGCTGGTGCGCACCCTGGACACCCTCGACGCCCACGGCGTCGGCCACACCGGCACCTTCCGCACCGAACAGGAGGCCCAGACCCCGCACCTGATGACCGTCGACGGCGTCCGGGTGGCCCACCTGGCCTGGACCTACGGGCTCAACGGCATTCCCGAACCGGACGGGCAGCCGTGGTCGGTCAACGACTTCGACCCGACCGCACCGCAGGTCGCCGGCATACTCGCCGACGCCGCCCGGGCACGGGCCGCCGGCGCCGAGGTCGTCATCGCCAGCGTGCACTGCTGCACCGAATACACCGCTGATCCAAGTTCGGCCCAGGTCGCGATCGCCGAGGCGCTGCTGGCCTCACCCGACGTGGACCTGGTGCTGGGCCACCACGCCCACGTCGTGCAGCCCTTCGAGCGGATCGGCGGCAAGTGGGTGGCCTACGGGCTGGGCAACCACATCGCCCAACAGATCCTTCCGGCCACCTACGACTCGGTGATCGCCCGCTTCACCTTCACCCGCGGCTCCGATGGCCACTACGCGGTCAGCACCGTCGAGGCCATTCCCACCCACATCCAACCCGCCGGCGACGGCCTGGCCATCGTGCCCACCCATCCCGGCGACCCGGCCTACGAACGGGTCGCCGACGTGGTCACCCGCCGCGGCGGCGCCGACGCCGGACTGCTCGTCACCGACCGCTGAGCCACCGGTGCCCGGGTCACCGTTCCCGGACATCCACGTGCATCGGACGGACGGCAGGCGACCGTGCCCCCCTGCCCCTGCGCTCTCCGGCGCGCCGTCGACCCGGCCGGCACCTACACTCCGGCGGGCAGGAGCCTGCACTCGGGCACGGCGCACCGACGCGCCGTGAGGAGGTGTGCGTCTCGATGGACGATCCCGACGCCCGTCCACCCCACCGTCCGGTCGACCGGCTGACCGCCATCCGGGAGTGGATCTGGCGGCACAGCAGCCAGCCCAACGGCGACCCATGGGACGGCGACCCCGAGCACCTGGACCGGGCCGCGCAACACCTCCTGAACGACCTCGCCCAGGCCCTCAACAGCACCACCCCGCAGCCGACCAGCGCAATGCATCCACCGCCGGCACCCCACCCGTTGGTCGACGCGCACGGGCTGCCGCTCAGCATGCCGGTCCCGCCTGCCAACCGGCACGGCAGCCTGTTCGTCGAACCGATCCTGGACTGGATGCTGGCGACCAAGCGGGGCGGCCGTGGCCATCCTCGCCGGCGGCCGGTCAAGTTGTACGGGGACAAGGACCACGACAACCCGCGGGTGCGCCGCTATCTGGGCCGCCGCGGGATCACTGCCCGCATCGCCCGGCACGGCGATCACCCCCGCCGACAGCGGGGCTGGCACCGCGGGGTGATCGAACGCATCCTCGGCTGGCTGCCGTCCTACAAACGTCTGGCCCTGCGCTATGACCGCACCGCCGCCACGATCACCGCTCTGGACCGCCTGGCGATCACTCTCATCTGCGCCCACCGGCCACCCACCAATTGTCACTGATGCAACGACTTGCAATACCGCAACGCAATTCCCGTGTCGACGCTTCCGATCCTGCGCCTCGGCGACGTGTCCAACCTGCCGCGCGGTGCGTCACCCCCAAATTATGCAATCGAACTCGGCACGTCAGAGAGGCACCGTTGCAGTATCAGATCCCGTCCCATCTCGTCACCTTTTTGTAGTAGGTCAGCATCGCGGCGAGGGTGCGAGCGGCGAACAGCCGGGTAGAGCGTTCGTAGCGGAGCGTCAGGCGGCCGTAGCCGGCCAGCCGGGCGAGGGCGCGATCAACGACCTGGCGGTACGGGCCGACCTTGGTCTTGGTCTCCACGCCGCGGCGGGCGATCCGCAAGGTGATCGGACCGAAGCGCAACCAGGTGCGCATCTTCCGGAATCCCCCACTCGGCTCTAGTCTGCACGGACGACGAGCGATGGGAGATCCAATTGGCGGCCTCGGGCGAAAACCTCGATGTTGATGAGTTGGGACCGGAGTGCTCTGAGGCCTCGGCCCTGGCGGAGCTGTCGGATGTGGAGATCGTGATCGACGGCTTCGAGGAGCTCATGGCTCTCTCCGATGCGGAGCTCAGCGCTCTGCCGCAGCCTCATAAGGTGGGGGCATTCAGTCTTGATTCGTTCCTGGCGCCCGGTGGAGGCTGGGGAGGATCTGAAGTGCCTGCCCGGCGCGCGATCCCCATCGCGGCGAGTAATGGATTGACGGTCACGTCGCTGAAGCGATCCACTGGTAGTCCGGGGTCGGATCATCACGTCTCGCAGAAGTCTGCATTCGCGGTAGATGTCTCAAACGGCACATCCCCTACTCCGGGTATGCTCAGGACTGCAACGCAGATTGCTGCGGCCATGGGCTACGGTTGGCCATCAAACGGTTATCTTCAGACGCCCCGCACTCCTCTCGGTTACCGCGCGCAACTCATCTACAACTCGAGTGTAGTGCCGAATCATCACAACCATGTTCACTTTGGAGTCAAGAGGTACTAAAGATCATCGAGGGTGGATGTCATGGGAGCGGTTCGAACTCGAGCCTCGTGCTGGCGAGGAAGCCGACCAACAGTCCTGGGCGGTACTGCACCCGTTTCCGGCGCGTCTTCACCAGCGCGGTCAGTGCGGTGATGTTGTCCATGGTGAGGTTGGCCGCGGTGAGATTTGGCCGACATCCGGATCACCGAAACTGGGTGGCCACCTCCCTATCGCTGACCTCTCCGCCCACAGCAGGGTGTCTGTTACCCGTTTGCCATCCGAGACCCAGGTACCGTGCCCCGGGAGCACTGAACCCATGGAGGTCAGCTGTTCCATGACCCAGGCACCAACGGAGCACCCCGCTGACCCGGAGGACTACAAGCTCAAGAAGCCGATCTACAAGCGGGTCTGGTTCTGGCTCCTGGCGATCATTCTGCTGATCATCCTCATCTCAGCCGTGTCCGGCGGTGGCGGGAACGACGCCTCGGGCGGCTCGGTTACCAGCGATGCCGCGGAGGACCCGGCTCACACACCTGCCGGCCCGACCTTTTTCGGGCAGCAAGACAGGGACACCGTCGCCGAGGCATGGCAGACCATCACCCTCAACGATGTCGAGATCACGACGACTCCGTTGTACGACGGCCAGGCGGTCGGCTCCGCTGCGGTGGTGTGTAGCACCGTGACCATCGTCCACCACGGTGACGCCGCCGTGTCCTTCAACGGCGGGCTCGACTGGACGTTGCAGGATCCGGCCGGCGTGGCCCGCGGCACCCTTCCAGGCGGCACCGACACCCTGCTCGGCTCCGGGGAGCCGGCACCCGGCGGCGCCGTGACCCGTGACGTCTGCTTCGACAACACCGCTGGTGCACCGGGTCAGTACGCGCTCATCTACGAGCCGGCCTTCTCGCTCTCCGGCGACCGGGCGGTGTGGCTCAGCACCCGCTGACCACCGACGCCCCAGCTGGGCAGTGATGCGCACCGGAAGTGGAGATAATCCACAGGTCAACGATGTACGGAGACCTCACCGTGGAAGTTGCGGTGGCTCTACGGGTAGCCCCCTGAAATGAATGGGCCCCACCCACGCTGCCGACGTGAACATCGCCGACGGCCCCGTCCCGGTCGACGTGGTGAGCGCGCAGCTCGACCCGCCACTCTTCGCCGGAGGATGACGGCGACCTTCCCGGCGGCGGGTCGGAGCGGACCGGCGAGTCGGCAGGTCGGTAGGTCCGCGGGCCACCCACACTCCGTGCCGCCGGGGGGCCCACCGCTGACGTCCGGCGTGTCCCGGCTCCTCCGGTACGACACGCCCTGCTCCCGGCGCGACACGCCCCCACGGGGTTGTGCGGCTTCTGCGCTGATCCCCATGCTGTCGCCGGTCCGGCACGACCCGCTTTCGATAGACGCCTGGAGCCCGTATGCCGCCAGCACGCGATGAGCGGAGTGCCGGGTGGACCCCCGTGGTGCGGGGTGCGGTCCGGGCCCCTCGAGAGCGGAGCATGCCCCCCGGACCGGCGGGGAACGCGCGGCCTCTCATCGACCGACGGCCAGGCCCGCGCGGTCGGTCGCTCCCCCGACGTCCCGGGGGCGACCGTGCCCCCGCCCCCGGAAGGACCGCATGAGCCAGGGCCGCCGCCCGGCCGCAACCGAGCACACGCGAGGTGCCGCCGCCGGCCCCGGGGGCGGCGCCTTCTCCCACCGGCAGGTCCTGACCGTCCTGGCCGGGTTGATGGCCGCGATGTTCCTGGCCGCGCTTGACCAGACGATCGTGGCGACCGCCATCCGCACCATCGCCGACGACCTCGACGGCTTCTCCCTGCAGGCCTGGGCGACCACGGCCTTCCTGATCACCTCCACGATCTCCACCCCGCTGTACGGCAAGCTCTCCGACCTCTACGGACGGCGGCCGCTCTACCTGTTCGCGATCTCGGTGTTCATCGGCGGCTCGGTGTGCTGCGGCGTGGCCGACTCGATGTACCAGCTGGCGGCCGCGCGGGCGGTCCAGGGCGTGGGTGCCGGTGGGCTGATGTCGCTGGCGCTGGCGATCATCGGCGACATGGTCCCGCCCCGGGAGCGCTCGCGTTACCAGGGCTACACGATGGCCGTCTGGGGCAGCTCCAGCGTGCTGGGCCCGGTCCTGGGGGGTTTCCTGGCGGGTCGGACGTCCCTGTTCGGGATCGACGGGTGGCGCTGGATCTTCCTCGTGAACGTCCCGCTGGGTGCGCTGGCGTTCGCCGTCGTCTTCCGCGTGCTGCACCTGCCGCATGAGCGGCGCGAGCACCGCATCGACTGGCCGGGCGCGCTAGCGCTGACCACCTGTGCGGTGCCGCTGCTGGTCGTCGCCGAGCAGGGTCGTGGGTGGGGCTGGACCTCGCCGGCGGCACTGTCCTGCTACGCGCTCGGCGCCGTCGGGCTGGTCTCCTTCGTGCTCGCCGAGCGGGCCCATGGTGACGACGCCCTGCTCCCGCTGCGGCTGTTCCGGGTTCGCACCTTCACCGTCACCGCACTGGGCAGCGTCGTCCTGGGTGCGGGCATGTTCGGCGGCCTGCTGCTGATCCCGCAGTACCTGCAGATCACGCACGGCTCCAGCGCCACGGTCGCCGGCCTGCAGATGCTCCCGCTGGTCGCCGGGATCATGGCCGGGGCGGGGAGTTCGGGTGTCGCGATCTCGAAGACCGGCCGGTACAGGGTCTTCCCGCTGCTCGGCACGGTGCTGATGACCGTGGGTCTGGTGTCGCTGTCCTCCGTCGTCGGCACCGACACCTCCTACGGGATGCTCGTGCCGTTCATGGCGCTGTTCGGCGTGGGCGTCGGCTTCACCTTCCAACCGGTCGTCGTCGCGGTGCAGAACGCCGTCTCCCCGCGGGAGATCGGTGTGGCCACCTCGTCAGTGGCCTTCTTCCGTCAGACGGGGGCCACCGTGGGCGCGGCGGCGTTCCTCTCCCTGCTGTTCGCCCGGCTGCCCGTCGAGATCGACGGCGCCGTGCAGGACGCCGTCCGCGCCGACCCCGGCCTGGCGCCCCGGCTGCAGCCGCTAGACGGAGTCGGCCACGACCTCTCCGACACCTCCTTCATCCAGCAGCTGCCCGACGCGGTCGCCCAGCCGTTCCGGACCGGCTTCTCCGGCTCCGTCGAACTCGTGCTGCTCGTCGTCGCCGGGGCGGTGGCCTTCGGGGCTGTCGTGTTCCTGTTCCTGCCGCAGCTCACGCTGTCCACACAGTCCGGCATCCAGGCCCGTATGAGCGCCGGGGGCGCAGCCGGCCCCCTGCCCGCGGCGGCCCCGGCCCCGGCCCCGGCCGCGGCGAACGTCGGTCACGCCCCCGCTCGCCGCGGCACCAGGGGCCGGCCACGGGTCGTCCCCGGCCTCCCGGCGCGCCGGCCCGCAGGCCGGGCGGCAACGGTCGCGCCCCGGCGGCGCCTCGGCCGTGAACGCGTCCTGGTCGGCGCGGCCGGACTCGGGGTCCTGCTGGGGCTCGGCGGGGCGGCGCTGGGCCTCCGTCCCCCGCTCGCCGGGGAGAGTCCCCAGGCCGCCGGGTCCCCCGACACAACGCTGCCGGCCACGCCCCCCTCCACCTCGGCCCCCGACGGGGGCCTGGCGGCTCCGGACAGCGACGAGGCCGACGGGTCGCAGGAGGCGGGATCACCGCAGGTGCGGTCCCGGCCCTCAGCCACGGTGCCGGACACCGACCCAGCGAGGCCGGCGGCGTCCCCAGCAAAATCGGCGTCGTCCCCCCCGGAGCAGGCGACGACGACCGCGTCCCCGACTCCCGGCGGCGCTGTGGGGACGACTCCCGCCCCGGCCGGCCCGAGCAGCGATCCCGCAGGTTCCGGCGCCACCAGCGCCGGCACTTCCAGCGGCGAGTCCAGGAGCGATGGTCCCGCGGACTCCGGGACGTCCGCAGCCACCCCCTCCGGCACGGCGGCCGCGTCCACGCCGGGCCCGACGCCCAGCCCGACACCGTCACCCAGCCCCACCCTGACCGGGGAACCGACCGACAGCGCAGGGCCTACCGCAACGGCATCGCCGACCCGGACCACCGAACCCACCCAAACCACCGAACCCACCCAAACCACCCAAACCACCGAACCGGCCGAGACGGGGACGCCCACTGCGACCGCCACGGCCACGCCCTGACCGGTCCCCTCGGTGTCCGGCGAGGGTGGTAGTCGGGACCCCGGGACGGGCCAGCAGGTCAACGGCGGGTCGCCCGGCTCGCCAGCAGTGCCTCGCATGTCGTGACCGAAGAGGAGTGCCCGATGTGGCGTCTTGCGCGTGTCCTGCTGGCCGTCGTGGTCGGCGTGCTGGGCACGGCTCCTGCGGCCTCTGCTGCGCCGGCCCGTGAGTCGGGCCCTGCACCGCATCGTGAGCTGGCGACCCTCCTCGGGGAGCTCTGGGAGACGGTCCTCGAAACACCCGTGCCGGAGAACCCGCTGGCCGCAGGCGAGCCCTGGTGCATCGACCTGGACGGGGTGGTTGCCCCGTTCACGCTCGATCCCGCGGCCCCGCCGACGTGCACGGT
>DASQXT010000046.1:0-5336 GCA_035639575.1 Geodermatophilus sp. | reverse complement strand
GGGCCGATGGGCCGCGGCGCGTCCCGCGGGCACCTGCTCGCCGCCCTCGACGCCTCGCTGGAGCGCCTGGGCACCGACCACGTCGACCTGTGGCAGCTGCACACCTGGGACGAGACCACCCCGCTGGAGGAGACCCTCGCCGCCTGCGACACCGCCGTCTCCTCGGGCCGGGTGCGCTACGTCGGCATCAGCAACTTCACCGGCTGGCAGACCGCGCAGGCGGTCACCTGGCAGCGGGCCTGGCCCGGCCGCGTGCCGCTGGTGAGCACCCAGGTGGAGTACTCGCTGCTGCAGCGCGGCGTGGAGCGGGAGGTGGTGCCCGCGGCCGAGGCGCTGGGCCTGGGCGTGCTGGCCTGGTCGCCGCTGGGCCGTGGGCTGCTCACCGGCAAGTACCGGCAGGGCGCGCCGGACGGGTCGCGGGGCGCCTCGCCGCAGTGGCAGGGCTTCATCGACGGGCTGCGCTCGGCGACCGCCGACCGGATCGTGGAGGCCGTGGTCACCGCCGCCGAGGGGCTGGGCACCACGCCGCTGGCGGTGGCGCTGGCCTGGGTGCGCGACCGCCCCGGGGTCACCGCACCGGTGGTGGGCGCGCGCACCGCCGCGCAGCTGCAGACCTCGCTGGACGCCGAGGCGGTGCGGCTGCCCGCGGCGATCCGCACCGCGCTCGAGGACGTCTCGGCGCCCTACTTCGGCTACCCCGAGCGGCGGTACGACCGGTGAGCGAGCTCGCGACGACCACCGACCCGGTCTTCGCCGCCTTCTGCGCCGCGGGCCTGTGGCCGGGCCTGGGCAAGCGGGCGGCCGCCGAGCTGCCGGCCGCCGGGATCACCTCCCCGGACGACGTCACCGCCGACCGGCTGCTGAAGCTGCCCCGCGTGGGCCGGCAGCGGGCCGAGCGGTTGTTCTCCGGCTTCCTGTCCGCGCAGCCGACCTACGAGGTCGTGGCGCTGCTCGTCGGCGCGGGCCTGGACGCCAAGCTCGCCTCGACCGCCGCCGACGCCCTGGGCAACGACGCCGCCCGCCGGCTGCGGGACGACCCGTGGGCGCTGCTCGGCCTGACCGGGGTCACCCTGGGCGACGCCGACCGGCTGGCCATCGCCGTCCTGCCCGGCGCCGACAAGCAGGACTCCCGGCGCGGCCGGGCGATCGTCGCCCAGACCCTGCGGACGGCGACCCGCGACGGGCACACCGTGCTGCCCGCCGACCTGGTGGTCGCCGCGCTGCGCGCCGAGGGCGTCGCGGACCCGGCCGCGGCGGTCACCGCCGCCGTCGAGTCCGGTGAGGTGCTCGAGCACGAGCCCCCGGAGCCGGAGGACGACGAGGACGCCGATCTCGACCAGCTGCCCGAGCCCGACCCGGCGCTGCGGATGCTCTCGCTGGCCCGCTACGGGATGGCCGAGGAGGCGGTCGCGGAGAACGTCGCCCGGCTGGCCGCCACGGCCGAGCGGATCGCCGACCCCGCCGCCGTCCGCTCGGTGGCCAAGGGGCTGGACGACGCCCAGAAGCAGGCCGTGGCGCAGGTCCTCGGCGCGGGCGTCTCGCTGCTGACCGGCGGCCCGGGCACCGGCAAGAGCCGCACCGTCGCCGCGGTGGTGACGCTGCTGCGGTCCAAGGGCAGCGAGGTCGCGCTCGCCGCGCCCACCGGCCGGGCGGCCAAGCGGCTGGAGGAGCTGACCGACCACCCGGCGGTCACCGTGCACCGGCTGCTCGGCGCGCAGGGCACCTCCGGCGGGTTCGCCCGCAACGAGGAGTGGCCGCTGGACGCCGACGTCGTCGTGGTGGACGAGGCCTCGATGCTCGACGTCGAGCTCACCGCCGCCCTGCTGGAGGCCTGCCCGGACGGCACCCACCTGCTGCTCGTCGGCGACCCCGCGCAGCTGCCCTCGATCGGCCCGGGACACGTGCTGGGCGACCTCATCGACTCCGGGGTCGTGCCGGTCACCGAGCTGACCACCCTCTACCGGCAGGCCGAGGGCGGGGCGATCGCGCGCCTGGCCAACGCCGTCCGGGCCGGGCAGCTGCCGCCGGTGGACTCCCCCGACCGCGAGGTGGTCGTCGTCCCGGCGTCGGGCAGCGCGGAGGCGGCCAAGCGGGTCGTGCAGCTGGTCACCGACTCGATCCCGCGGGCGCTGGGGATCGACCCGGCGACGGTGCAGGTGGTCACGCCGGTGCACCGCGGCCCGGCCGGGACGATCGAGCTCAACAAGGCGCTCAAGGCCAGGCTCAACCCGGGCGAGGGCACGGTGTGGGGCTTCGACGTCGGCGACCGGGTGGTGGCCACCGCCAACCACCTCGACCTCGAGCCGATCGGGTTCGCCAACGGGGAGGTCGGCGTGGTCACCGGCACCGGCGACGGCACGCTCGACGTCGACTTCGCCTCCGGGCCCGTCACCGTCACCGGGTCGGCGATGAGCGACCTGCGGCACGGCTGGGCGATCACGGTGCACCGCGCGCAGGGCTCGGAGTGGCCCGGCGTGGTCGTCGTCCTGCCGCCGGAGGCCGGCGGCATGCTGTCGCGGCCGCTGGTCTACACCGCGCTGACCCGCGCCCAGCGACACCTGTCGGTCGTGCACGCCTCCGGGGCCGCGCTGGCGCGCGCGGTGGGCCAGGTCGACGTCCGGCCGCGGCGCACCCGGCTGGCGCAGCTGCTGGCCGAGAACGGGAGCGGCTAGCGCCGGGCGGCCCGTGCGGCGTGGACGAGGTGACGGGTGGCGGCCTGCAGCTGCCCCGGGCAGGTCAGCGGCCGCGGGAACGGCACCCGCAGGTCGCGCGTGCCGGCCGGGCGCTCGATGCGCAGCCGGAAGCCGAAGCGGTCCAGCCCCAGCGGGCGGACGACGTCCCGCGGCCCGAGGTCGCCGGCCGGGATGCGGCTGCGCAGCAGGTCGAGCACCTCCGGGTGGTCGCGGTCGAGGTGCTGCAGCACCCGCGCCTCGACGGCGGCCAGCGGGTCGGGGCGCGCCTGCGCGTGGTCCTGCGGGCCGACCTCGGTGCAGCGCGCGCCCTCCCGCAGCACCACCTCGGCGACGTCCAGCCGCAGCAGCGTGGCGCCCCGGCCCACGTCGAGCAGCGGGCCCACCGGCCGGGTCTCGGCGAAGGCGAGCACCGCGGCACGCCGCCTGGCCGGGTGCACGGGCGTGAGCCAGCCGGAGAGCCACAGCTGGGCGCGCAGCGGGTTCCGCAGCGGCACCGGCGCGCGGTCGCTGACCATCAGGACGGCGGTGAGGTCCTCGCGGCCGGCGAGCGCGGCGTCGACCTCCCCGCCGGTCGGCACCAGCACGTAGGTGGTGCCCGTGGGAGTCGTCGCGTGCGCCAGCGGGCGGCCGGCGTCCAGCCCGCGGACGCACAGCGCGGCGGACGTGCGGGCGCCGACGGTGCGGGCGCGCTCGGCGGCGTCGGCGCGGAGGACGGGCGCTGCGGGGATCGACGTCACGGTGCTCCCTCGGGTCGGCGACGAGTTAGGGCAGCCTAACCTGTGCGGACCGGCGACGAGTAGCGCACGGCGCGCCCCGACGACACGCCGAGCCGTGACGGAATGGTCCAGCCCAGGAGGCTTGCCCCCCACGCGCTCGCGGGTGTTGCATGGCGGACCCCGGGCGCCCACCGGCCGCCCCCTCGTCTCGGGAGCCGCCGTGAGCGCACGCCGCCGTGCCGCCGCCGTCAGCACGTTGACCGTCCTGGTCCTCGGCACGGGGACGGGGGTCGCCGCGGCCGAGAGCCCCGCCGGCGAGGCACCCGCGAGCCCGATCGCGCCACTGACCTGGGCGGGGTGCGGGACGACGGCCGAGGGGACCGCGGCCGGCGTGGAGTGCGCGACGGCCGACCTCCCGATGGACTACGACGAGCCCGAGGGCGCGCGGGTGCAGATCGCCGTCGCCCGCGTCCCGGCCGCCGACCCGGCGAACCGGATCGGGTCGCTGTTCTTCAACTTCGGGGGCCCCGGCGGTCCGGCCGTCGACTACCTGCAGACCTCCGGCGCCGGCCTGTTCGCCGCGCTCAACCAGCGCTTCGACATCGTCGGTTTCGACCCGCGCGGGGTCGGGCAGAGCACCCCGTCGATCGACTGCCATGTCGACCAGGAGACCCAGGGCATCTACTCGACGCCCGTGCCGGACCCGTTGGACATCGACGTCGACGCCTACGTCGCCAAGGTGCAGGGGTACGTCGACGCGTGCCTGGCGAACAACGGCGAGATCCTCGAGCACGTCTCGACCGCCAACGTGGCCCGCGACATGGACGCGCTGCGGGCAGCCGTCGGCGACGACAAGCTGACCTACCTCGGGTTCTCCTACGGCACCTTCCTCGGGGCCACCTACGCCAGCCTGTTCCCCGACCGGCAGCGGGCGCTGGTCCTCGACGGCGCGCTGGACGCCGACGAGTACATCAACGACCCGTTCAGCGGGATCGCCGCGCAGACCGCCGGGTTCGAGCTGGCCCTCTCCCGGTTCACCGAGGCCTGCGCGGTCGACCAGGTGGCCTGCTCCGGCTTCGGCGGGACCGACCCGTACCTGGCCTACGACAAGCTGCTGGCCCAGGCGAACGCGGCGCCGATCCCCGCCGACGGCTACACCGCCGACCCGCGCCCGGTCACCGCCGACGACATCCGGGCGGCCACGCTGCCCCTGCTCTACGCCAAGCAGAACTGGGGCCGGCTGGCCGCGATGCTCGCCGAGACCGCGGCCGGGGACGGATCGACGGTCCGCTCGCTCCTCGACCAGGTCGTCTACGGCGACGGCGCCTCGTCCGACCGCTACTTCACCATCGGCGCGACCGAGCAGCGCTACCCGCAGGGCGACCTCGAGGTCTACCTCGACCGCGGCGCGGAGTCCTGGGCGTCCTTCCCGCACTTCTGGTCCAACAGCGGGTACGCCGAGCTCAACTACGCGCTCTGGCCGGCCCACGACGAGGACGCGTTCGCCGGGCCCTTCGACGTGCCGGACTCCGCCTCGACGCCGCTGGTCATCGGCACCACCTACGACCCCGCCACGCCCTACGCCGGTGCGGTCCGCCTGGTCGCGGACCTCGGCAACGCGCGGCTGCTGACCATGGAGGGCGACGGCCACACCGCCTACGGCCGCAACTCCGCCTGCATCGACGCGGCCACCGACGCCTACCTGATCGCCGGGACGCTGCCCGCCGAGGGCACCGTCTGCCAGCAGGAGACCCCCTTCGTGGGCGCCGCGCAGGTGCCGGCGGGATCCGCCGCGGCGACCCAGCGGCTGGCCGCACCGGCCCTCCCCTGAGGTCCGGGTCACCGCCGCCCCGACGGCGGTGACGACCCGGCGCCCCGCGGGCGACGCGCCGGGCGGTGCCGGAACTGTCCCGTTCACGCACCTTGT